>CAYMQW010000061.1:0-8939 GCA_964392595.1 uncultured Nitrospiraceae bacterium | reverse complement strand
TTGGAGTCGCACCTAGCGCATGAAAGATTAGACTATCTCTATGATCACGGCTGAAATTATTGCGGTGGGGTCTGAGTTGCTTCTTGGGGGCCGGACGGATACGAATTCTGTGTTTCTGGCTGAGATGTTGGCGGAACAGGGGATTGAGGTTCGTTTTAAAACGGTGGTGGGAGATGATATTGATGATATGTGTGGTGCCCTTACGGTGGCTTCGAAACGGGCGAAGATTGTGTTGGTTACTGGTGGGCTAGGGCCCACGGTGGATGACTTGACTCGGGAAGCGGTGGCCAAACTCACGGGGAAGCCTTTGGAACTCCGGTCCCAAGCGCTTCGAACTATTCGGGCCCGATTCAAGTTAACGGGAAGGGCGGTCTCAGCGAATCAACGTCGGCAGGCCTTCCTGCCTGCTGGCTCCGACGTACTTCGAAATTCAACCGGAACGGCTCCAGGGTTTTCTTTGAAATGGAAACGATGTCTGATTGTTTGTTTACCAGGTGTTAGCCATGAGGCGAGGATGATGTTTGCGGAGTCTGTGCTTCCGATTTTAGTGAAGGAGCGTGCTGTGGGGGAGGGCATCAAACGTAGATCATTACAAACTTTTGGTCTTCTAGAAGGACTTATTGACGAACGGATTCAGGGTATTGTTCCTGAGTCCAGCGGTATTCGATTGGGGATACTCGCATCGTCACTTGGTGTTTCGATTTCCCTAACTTCTGAGTACGTTGCCAATGACCTTAACACCAATGATGATAGGCCTGAAAAAAACAAACTTCACCTATTACTTGAATTATACTTAAAGGAACTATCTAGTATTTTAGGTTCGTTTGTCTATGGTTTTGATGGGGAATCCATGGAGGAAATCATTGGAAAATATCTGAGGGAACGAGGCTTAACTCTTGGTTTGGCCGAAAGTTGTACCGGGGGGTTGATTGGCCATCGTTTGACTCAGATTGCTGGAAGTTCGGCCTATATCGATCGTGGGGTTGTGTGTTACAGCAACCAGGCCAAAATGGATTTGCTTGGTGTGCCGAAAGCAACTCTTGTGAAGCATGGTGCGGTGAGTCCGCAAATTGCGAAGTTGATGGCTCAAGGTATTCGGGAACAGGGTGAGGTAGATCTTGGGCTGAGTGTCACGGGTATTGCTGGACCGGGCGGTGGCACGGACACAAAACCTGTTGGCCTGGTGTATGTTGGCTTAGCCACTCCCAAAAAAACATTTACGAAAGAATTTCGATTTCATGGTGATCGAAATACGATTAAACTTCGGTCTTCCCAAGGGGCTCTAGATGTTCTGAGGCGGTGGTTAGTCGGCCTGTCTATTTCTGAAAAATGAGGTGATTGAGTGGGGTTGCGAACTTTTCTAGCAATTGACCTTCCTTCGGCTTTACATTCAGCAATTGGTCAAAAGGAAGATAAGGTAAGTCGTGAATTGTCTGGAGTGAATTGGGTAAAACCAGGAAATCTCCATCTTACCTTGAAGTTTATCGGTGATACGCCAGAATCAAAAATTGATGAAATCAAAAAGGTCATGGAGGAGGCGGTGAAATTAACAGGGTCTTTTGTCATTACCTTGAGAGGTTTTGGGGTGTTTCCCGATAAACGTTTGCCCCGAACAGTTTGGACGGGCGTTGAGGGTGAGACAATGGTTCTTGAAAGTTTAGCGAGTCACATAGAATCCGCGCTAGTACCGTTGGGTTTTTCTAAGGAAGACAGGCCATATCGGCCACATTTGACGCTGGCCAGGATTAAAAAGGATCAGCGTGCCATGGGCATGGCCATTGAGAAGGCTGGGATTTTGTTTGATCCGTTTATTTTTGGACGATTGCTTGTTGAGCAAGTGACTCTCTTTAAAAGTGATCTCCGACCAACTGGGTCGGTCTATTCGAAATTATGGGCAGTTCCGCTGGCTAAATCTTAAAACAATTAAGTTCTTCCTACCAAAAGTGCATTGGGGAATCTTCAAAAAGGTGCGCTCAGCAAGGCTGCAGGCGCTTTGGCCAGCGGAGCGTACTCATAGTACGTAAGCACGACAAAGGGCCGAGAACGTAGCTGACGCCATTTTGCAACATTCCCCATTGGCCAAAACCCGACAATTCAGTATGATAGACCGCTATGAGGTTCATATTCAATGAGGAGGCGTTATGAGTCAGCGAAGTGGTGAAAACGAAGGCAAAAAAAAGGCCTTAGAACTTGCGGTCACCCAAATAGAAAAGCAGTTTGGGAAAGGCTCGATCATGAAACTGGGAACAGGGGAGGCTTTGGACCATATCCCAGTGATATCGACTGGATCGCTTTCCCTGGATTTGGCACTTGGGGTTGGGGGATTGCCACGGGGCCGGGTGGTGGAAATTTATGGTCCGGAGTCTTCGGGCAAAACGACCCTCTGCTTGCATGCCATTGCCGAAGCACAAAAGGCCGGTGGAACTGCTGCGTTTGTTGATGCCGAACATGCCTTGGATATTACCTATGCCAAAAAGCTTGGCATTCAAACGGACGATCTGCTGGTGGCCCAACCTGATACGGGTGAGCAGGCCTTAGAGATTGTTGAGACGTTGGTGCGTAGCGGGGCCATTGATATTATCGTGATCGACTCCGTGGCGGCGCTTGTGCCCCGGGCGGAGATCGAGGGAGAAATGGGCGACTCGCACATGGGGCTTCAGGCTCGTTTGATGTCTCAAGCGTTGCGAAAGCTCACTGGGGCCATTTCAAAGTCCATGACCACGGTGGTTTTCATTAATCAAATTCGCATGAAAATTGGTGTGATGTTTGGGAATCCCGAAACGACCACGGGTGGAAACGCCTTGAAATTTTATTCTTCCGTGCGGTTAGACATTCGTCGCATTGAATCGATTAAGGATGGTCAAGAGGTCTTGGGTAACCGCGTTCGCGTGAAAGTGGTGAAAAACAAGACCGCGCCTCCATTTAAACAGGCGGAGTTCGACATCATGTTTTCGGAGGGCGTGTCGAAAGTAGGCGAACTCGTTGATCTGGGTGTCGATAAGAAAATCGTTGATAAGGCTGGGGCGTGGTATTCCTATAAGGAGGAACGACTCGGTCAAGGTCGCGAAGCCGCAAAAACCTTCCTGAAGACGAATGTCGCTATTGCCGATGAAATTGAACAAAAAATTCGTGAAATGGCAGGGTTGGTGAAAGTGACTCCTGATGCGAGTTCTGAGGCTGAATCATCCGGGAAAAAGTCATCAACCGCCAAATAAAGAAGGTAGTGATTGCGATATGAGTACGGAGATTATCGACCGCCTGGAGAGCGACATCAAAATCGCCATGAAAGCTCGCGAAGCCGATCGTCTCAATGCGATGCGTTTCCTGCTGTCTGAGATTAGGAAGGTTGGTATTAACGAGCGTCGTGATCCAACCGATGAAGATGCCCTTCTGGTTGTGGGACGCTTAATCAAACAGGGTCAAGAGTCTATCGAGCTGTTTCGAAAAGGGGCTCGCGAAGATCTTGTGGCCAAGGAGGAGCTGGGGATTGCGCTGTATCGAACCTTCCTCCCCCCGCAACTGAGTGTTGAGGAACTTGCTGAAATCGTGGTTGAAGTTGTTGCTGAAACCTCTCCCGCTGGCATGAAAGATCTGGGGAAGGTCATGAAGGCGCTGTTACCGCGAGTCAAGGATCGTGCGGACGGCAAGGTGGTCAACGCGGTGGTGAGAGAGAAATTGCAAGAGGCGTAAACTATTCAGATCATCTTGCAATCCCGTGGGCTTGGAAACCTCAATGGCTACTGACTGGTACCAGGTCTTTGACCCATACAAGGCCAACACCATTCCTTAAAAACCATTAACCAAGGATGGGTTCTCTTATGGCAATGAGTGCCAATGAGCTTCGTCAATCATTCCTCGATTACTTTTCCCGACACGATCATGCGGTTGTCCCCAGTGCTTCGCTGATACCTCAAGCTGATCCCACCATTCTATTTGCCAACGCGGGGATGAATCAGTTCAAACGGGTATTCCTTGGTGAGGAATCGCGCTCCTATTCCCGTGCGACATCGGTGCAAAAATGTATGCGGGCAGGCGGCAAGCATAATGACCTTGAAAACGTGGGCTATACGCGGCGACATCATACGTTCTTTGAAATGCTCGGCAATTTTTCCTTTGGCGATTATTTCAAGGAAGAGGCAATTCAATACGGCTGGGAATATTTGACGAAGACCCTTGAATTGCCTGCCGACCAACTCTGGGTCACAGTGTTTCAAGATGATGATGAAGCCTTTGAGTTGTGGGAGAAAAAAATAGGCGTTCCAACAAGCCGCATTGTCCGGCTCGGGCATAAAGACAATTTTTGGCAAATGGGCGACACGGGTCCCTGCGGGCCATGTTCTGAAATTCATATTGATCAAGGTCCTGCTCTGGGGTGTGAACGCTCGGACTGCGCGGTGGGGTGTGACTGCGATCGATATTTGGAAATTTGGAATTTGGTCTTCATGCAATTCGACCGCGATGCAGAGGGCACGCTTCATCCATTGCCAAAGCCAAGTATTGATACAGGCATGGGCCTCGAACGTTTGGTAGCGGTGGTCCAAAAAGTGTCGAACAATTACGACAGTGACTTATTTCTTCCACTTCTTTCGGCTATTGCGGATCGGACAAAACATACGTATGGCAAGGATGCGGTGTCGGATCGATCCTTGCGTGTCATTGCCGATCACTTGCGGGCAATCTCCTTTATGATTTCCGATGGTATTCTTCCTTCGAATGAAGGACGGGGATATGTGCTACGTCGCATTCTTCGACGAGCGTCGCGTCACGGACGGTTGTTGGGAACCAAGGAACCCTTTCTTCATGAATTGACCGGTGCCGTGGTGAGTCACATGGGAGGGGCTTACCCAGAGTTACAGCAGGCCGCCAAGGTGATTATCGAAGCCGTCGAAGGGGAGGAAGAGCGATTTATTGGGACATTAGATCAAGGACTTCCGATTTTGAATGCCATGGTCAATGAAGCCAAAGCCGAGATTCGAGGTTCCCTTGATGGCGAGAGCGTGTTCAAGTTGTATGACACCTACGGGTTCCCGTTGGATTTGATCGAAGAAGCCGCGCGTGAACAAGGGTTGGTGACAGACCTTGAAGGGTTTCAACGGGCCTTGGATGCACAACGCGATCGCGCTCGGAAAGCCGGTTCTTTTGCCATGGAAGGGGAAAAACCGATTATCACCGAGCTGACCCAGCAAGTCGGGCCAACAGAATTTTTAGGCTATCAAGCGTTGGAGTCGGATAGTGTGATTCAAGCCATCTTGAAGGATGAACAGTTGGCCGACGAGGCTGTCGAAGGTGACGATATCGAGGTTGTGTTGGCTTCCACGCCTTTTTACCCAGAAGGAGGCGGACAAGTTGGGGATCAAGGCACGTTAGTTGGTCCTGATGGGCGAATGCAGGTTCGCGAGACAACCAAGGTCGGCGGATCGCTCTACCTTCACAAGGGCAAGGTGATGGCGGGTCGAGTACGAAAAGGTGAGAACGTTGCGGCGACAGTGAATGCTGTGACTCGTCACGACGCAGCACGAAATCATACGGCGACACATCTCATGCATGCTGCCCTTCGCGAGATTCTCGGTCCGCATGTGAAACAATATGGGTCGCTGGTTGGACCGAACCGATTGCGTTTCGACTTTTCTCATTTTAAGCCTTTGGGGACGCGTGACGTTGAAGAAATCGAATCGTTGGTCAATCAACACATTCGCGAGAATACCGCAGTCCAATCCGATGTGATGGGTGTCCAAGAGGCCACCCAGGCGGGAGCCTTGGCGTTCTTTGGCGATAAGTATGGCGAGCATGTCCGTGTTGTGGGCATAGCCGAGTTTAGTAAGGAGTTATGCGGTGGAACTCATTGCCACGCCACTGGCGAAATTGGAGTTTTTCGTATTATTTCCGAGGGTGGCGTGGCCGCTGGAGTGCGGCGCATCGAAGCCTTAACCGGGGTTGGGGCATTGGATCATAGCAAAAAGGTAGAGGCCGAAGTTCGTGAAATGGCTGAGCTGCTAAAAACGAGTCCCTCAGATGTCCTAACCAAGACCCGCAAATTGGTCTCTCAATTAAAAGACAAAGAACGCGAACTGGAAAAACTCAAACTCAAAATGATGGACCAAGGCGCGGGGAATGCCGAAGCTGAGGTTCGGGATGTGAAAGGCGTGCAGGTTCATGTGCAACGCGCTGACGGATTGTCCATGCAGGAACTGCGGTTATTTTCAGATAAAGTTCGCAATAAGGTTTCAGAAGGGGTGATCGCTTTGGGTTCGGTTGCAGATGACAAAGTCTCCTTGTTGGTAATCGTGTCCAAAGATCTATCAAAGAAAATCAAAGCCGGTGATCTCATCAAAGAGATGGCCACCGAAGTAGACGGCTCCGGCGGCGGACGCCCCGACATGGCCCAAGCTGGAGGAAAAAACCCTGCAGGATTAAACCAGGCCTTGGAGAAAGTCTTTTCTCTGGTTGAAGTAAAGTTATGAATTTTGAGTCATCCTTCTGAGCTATCACATAGTAAGTTGGGATCAGTTCAATTAAGCCTGTAGCAAAGTCATTTGGCCTTTCTTATTAATGTACTGGTGTAAGGCCTGAACCCAATTCTTCCAGAATGCAATTCTCCCACATACCCGGTGGTCATGAGTTTACCGCTTTAAGGGAAACATGCAGCCTTTTTCAATTCGACATGGAAAATCTCTCAAGGAACAACGCATTCGTGTTTCAATGAAGGAGCGCTTGCGGGCTCGTCTTTGGATGACCATCCAGAAGTACAATGAAGATTACTGGTACCAACCAGATCCATCTGACAACTGGTCAGCAAAGACAAATATCGTAGAGCAGACAGAAATTAAGTTAAAACGTTTTCTTGGTCTTCCAGAGCTAAACGTAAAAACATTTGGTGACGAGGAGGTTGTAGGAATAGATGGATACTTTAATAAAGGATACCCCTCCTGTGCCGTAGAGGTGGTCGAACAGTTTGTTGAGGAGCTGTCAGAATTTGGCGATTCGGGTAAAGACAAAGCAGCAAACTTCCAACAGGAAGTAAATGAAGCGATGGTGGCTTTTGAATGTCCGTGGCGTCTTTCTGATGGGCGCTTCTTTCAAATAGATGAGGCATTTTTCAACGAAGAAATCGTCCCAAAGGGCGAAGATATACTGCATGAACGTGGATTTAAAGGTGCGCATGATGAGTTTCGTGAAGCCAGAGAAGATCTTTCGGATGGTAAGACGAAAGATGTCATTCTTAAGGCTTTCAAGAGTTTTGAGAGCACTCTGAAAACTGTAATTGATACGCACAATGGTGATATCACCGAATTGCTCCAATTGTTTAGAAAGTCGGGGTTTATGGATGACATTCCTGAGCCACAATCAAAAGCAATTTGCAAACAGGTCCTTGCATCTATAGCAGTGCTGCGAAATGAACTCGGTGGTCATGGACAGGGAAATGTTGTTTTAGAAGTTCCGCAGCCCTATGCCCTTCTTGGATTACACTTGGCTGGCACCTTGAATCAATTCGTCATGGAGCAATATTTGAGAAAGGTGCCATCATCCGAGTTTTTGCGTAACGAAAAGTTAAAATAATTAGCGAGAGAAAAAAGAAAGAAAAATTCAAGCAAACGAGGCCAAATACCCTTTGCACAGTCTAGAGTATATTCTTTCACATGTTAGGCGAGAGAGGATGCACTTTTTAAGACTCCATAAATACGATGAATGAGGTTGAACATTTCGGCCCCTACGATCACCATTTTGAGTTTGCCGGCCGCGAGTATGCATTTCCGCAAAGCTTTGAGCTGGGAATCGTATTTCATGGCGACGACAAGGGGGCAAGAACAAGAAAAGGGGTCAAAAAAGGGATCAATTTTATTTGATAATGTGTGTAAAGCCTGGTTGAGATGACCACGACTCTTTGTATTTCACCATGCCCATCAATTTCTTGCACGTCTTTTTTGCGCCCAACTGCCGTTTCTAGGTTGAATGCGGAGTTCTTTGAATATCCCTGGCTTACTTTTGATCGAGGGCAAACTTGGAAAAAGAAGAAAAGTCTTCCAATCGATCAGTAATAATCACTTTGATGATTTCATAATTCAGGTCGGTATAGTCATGAACGGCGACATTGCGAAACCCAACCATTCTTTTCATCCGTTTACCAAGTTCACGGTCGAGAAGACCTGCTTTTTCTAGCAATTCAAACGCTTCCCGGCTTTCCTGAGGAATGCCGAGCCCTTTTTTCCTCACCAAATGCATGCCCAAAGCAATAGAGGCTTCACACGCACGTTGAAGATTGAGAATAATGGAGTCTTGTCTGGTGACGTCCTCAAAGAGATTTACCTCGCTGTTGGCATACACTTCCTGAATTCGAGTTAAGCATCGTTCAATGATGGCGACTTTATTGAGTATGACATCATCGAGCATATACGGATCCTCGTTTTTGAATATCGTCTAAGATCGAACGCCGTTCTTCATTGAGCCGAGCATATGAGGAATACACGAATGTCTCAAACTGCTCTTGCTCCGCATTATTAGCCGAGAACAAACATTGAGCGGTTGAAATGACTTGCATTCGCATCACGGTCGAAGAGTCGCGTAAATCGACTAGATCAACATTTTTTTGAACCAATGAGGCGAGTTCTTGTTCGAGGTCAAAGCGTTGAACAGGCGATAAAGGCCTTGACGCAAGAAACGCCACGTCGACATCGCTTTCTGTATTGGTGCCCCCTTGTATTTGTGAACCAAAATGATAGATGGCAATAAGGTTCGGGATCGCCCCCTTCAATTTCGTAACTAGAACCTCTATTTTCGCCATCGAACAATCCCTCTAGAAATTTTTCTCGCACACACACGCAATCACATGGTGAAGGTATTTAACCTTTTTGTTCAAAATCTTCAAAAGCAATTGGCGAATTCAACCCATAAGTGCACCACCCCACGAAATGGCCTTTGGGCAGAGTATTCAGCCAAATATT
>CAYMQW010000060.1:975-8971 GCA_964392595.1 uncultured Nitrospiraceae bacterium | reverse complement strand
GCTTCGCCGCGCCCAACGCAACATACGACCGGAACCTTTAACTGCTCGAATGTTTACCGAGTAATCAGATAGGTGAGGTGACCAGGACTTTTTGTATTTCAGCACTCCAATATCTTACCCGGTTATTTTGCACCAAACCGCCATTTCTAGGGTCACGAATTATTGACCATTCTTCTGATCGGAGCAACAAACAGAAGTCGGCATTTTCAAATGATGTGATATAAAAGGATTTTGGGCTTAAATACTCCTTTTTATTGACAGGTCTGAGGTCCATATGCTAGAAGTCACGCTCCTTTTTCCTACAATATTCCTTCCTGTTATGAGGGTTGTGTAAGAATTGAACTGGTGCTACTGGGCTCTCCTAAGGAAAAGCGTATTATCTGGATGGGTCGTCTCGAGTAGCAACTCTCGAAATCGATTCTACGCGGCCAATCTCATGCTACTCCTCACAGTTACAGTTGGAAAGGCTATGGATTGTCAATCGGGCCAGTGCGCGTTATGAAATTGACTGCTGGCAGACCTTATTGAGGGATGGCATAGGGGCTAGATTTTGCCAGTTGCGCGAAGAGGGAGAGCGTCTTTGTATTAAAGAAAAGGGGTCAAGGGATGGACTGTCCCTTTAGACTCGGAAAAGTTAATCAAAATATAATGGTGAGGAACTTATGAAGAGTGTGATGAGTCGAAGAATGAGCTCTGTGTTGGCATTGATCGTGATGGGATTTGCTTTGTCGGCCTGTGGGGAAGCAAAACCGCTTCAACCACCCCCACCAGCCCCACCCGAATATGCAGACATGCATATGCCTGACGGGTATTGGGGCAATGAGGAGATCATTGCCCAGGGGAAGGCCATTTTTATCGGTGCTGAGAATATTGATGTGAACTGTGCCAGTTGCCATGGAAAAGATGGAAAGCCCGTCAAAGCCGGCGCTCGTGATTTTCGTCAGGGTGATCATATGGCAAAGTTCTCCGATGCCCAATGGTTCTGGCGTGTATCGGAAGGGGTAAAGGGGACAAAAATGAAAGCTTGGAAATCCAAACTTTCTGAGGAAGATCGGTGGAAAGTCATCGCGTTTGAGTCGACCTTTGGCCTAAAGGGGAAGGAATATAGTGTCGCGGAGAAGAAATGGGTTCCCCATGGGACGGCCAAGACTGCCGAGGAGGTTGCTGCTGAGGAATCGGCCGCCAAGGGGAGTGAACCGGCAGGGGGTGAAGAAGCTGAAGAGGCTCCAACTGAAGAGGCTCACACTGAACATGCGCCACACTGAAGAAACCCAGAAGTAATACCTGGGAAGTAAATATTTTCTGGTGACATGAAAAAAGGAGGGCCACGACCCTTGAAAACCTCAATCCGCGGTCTTCTCATACTATTAGGACTTGTGATTGGTGGCGCTACTGTTGCCTATGCTCAGGTTTCACCTGCCCCCTCTGCGGAGTTTCCTTTTGTTGGGAATCGGACAGGGGTGTGGATCGTGGCCCAGCTCCATATATTGTTTGCCGCGTTCATTCTGGGAGCGCCAATTTTTGCCGTGGTGTCGGAATGGCTGGGCTATAAGAACCAGGATCCGAAGTATGATCGATTAGCCAAGGAAGTCATTAAGGTGACGGTCATTTTGTATAGTATGACCGCCTTGACCGGAGGTCTTTTCATTTTCGTGTTGCTCGGGACCTACCCCGATTTCACCACCTGGTTCATTAAGCATTTCTTTTTGATCTTCGCGGTTATTTACCCCCTCCTCTTCATTCTTGAGACCTTCATCTTGTATACCTATTTTTATTCTTGGGATTCGATGAAGGGAAGTAAAAAAGCTCGGCATATTGCCCTTGGAGTTCTCTTGAATATCATTGGAACCGTGACGTTGTTTACCATCGATGGTCCTACCTCATTTATGAATACCCCGGCGAAAGCCGCGGAGGGACTCTCGTTGGTAGAATTTATCCAAACTGCTGGACTTTGGGACAAGGTGGCCAACTTTAGTTGGATGCCTTTGAATCTCCATCGAATGGTTGGCAATGTCACGTTTGGAGGGTTCATCGCTGGGCTCATTGCGGCGTATATGTATATGGGAGCCAAAACGGATGAAGAGCGCTCCTATTATGATTGGATGGGTTTTGTTGGAAATATGATCGGGGTGGGTGCTCTCCTGCTTCTCCCCTTCATGGGATATCTCTTGGCCTATGAACTTTGTGACTATGATGCTTCGATTTGTCCGTACATGATGGCTGACCAGCTTTCGATGTTCTTCGAAATGCAGGGGGCTATGGTTGGGCTTATCTTCCTAGCCAGTAACTATTATATCTGGCTGAGTATGAAACGCATTCAAGGGGTGGAGCGGGTTCGTATTTCGGGGCTAGTCATGATCGCGGTTATTCTCATTCCAGCGGTGATGGGAATTGCCTGGAAAATGTATCCCCCACCCGAATGGCAGTCGTTGATCTTTTTAGCTTTGTTGGTGGGATTGCCCGCTATTTTAAGTAAGCTGCCAGGTCTTCGCTTTACGGTCTCGGCGTTCACGATGATCAAGGTCGGGTTTTTGATGATTGTGGTAGCCGATGCCATATGGATGACGCCTCATGGGTTTGTTGCCACTCAAGCCTTGGCAACGGAGCAAAATGAATTGCCATCATGGGCAAGTGAATTAGCACTCATGCCGGCCAAAAACGCGGCTGCGTTCACCTTGGTATTTCTCACGATCGTGAACTACATTTTGTACAATCGGGCTATTCGGCAAGGGACGATTATCTGGGGGAAAATCGATTTCGCATCCCAGTATGTGTTGATCTTCCTGGCCTTTAGCGCGATTTGGACCATGGGGCTCATGGGAACGGTACGATCCCTCACACGGAAATACTACCATGTCTATAATCTGGTGCCTGATTTTACCCCAGAGGCATTTACGCCAACATTGGCCTATTCCGCGTGGTGGATTACAGCGGTGACACTCGTATTTTTTGCAGTAGTCAGTTTTTCTATTATTGTGACGTTACGAGCTGGAAGCGGGCAAAAGGCTGAAGCCCTACAAGGGGCTGCTGTTCCTGCCGGTGGTAAATAGTAAATGTGGAGAAAGAAAACATGGCTGAGCAAAGTTTGACTCGGAGCATTATAAAAAAAGGCGTGGTTGGCGTGGTTGTTGGGATTATATTGGTTGTCGCGGCACGGGCTACGCATTTCCCTGAAGTGTTCCAGATTGTGTTCTTTATTTATGCGATGTTGGGAGCGGTTGTTTTTATTCTATTGGATGCTCCCGCTATGCCACGTGTTGAAGGTGTCAAAGCCGTCATCAGCCTAATCATTTTCTATGCCATCCTGTCCGGAGCCTACATTGGTGGAGCGAGTATTCTGCCACAGTTCGATCCTGAAATTGAAAAGGGAAAAATCACCAAGGTCTTGAAACTGCGGAAAGCGAGATCCCAGCAGGGCAAAGCCGAAGAGTTGATTGCCCGCGCCAAAGTCTTGGATGAACGGGTCAGATCTATTGAGCAACAGTTACGGGCTCTTGGTGGCTCCCAGATTGCCGTGGAAGTAAAGGCCGGTCCAACGTCAGGTGCTGCGGCAGGTGATTTGGTGGCTTTGGGTAAAGAGCAGTGGGACCTTCAGGAATGTTACAACTGCCACAAACTCTTTGGTCAAGGCGGGAAAAAACGCGGGCCGAAGCTGGATAATATTGGAAATCTCATGACCCCTGAACAACTGAGAGAAAAAATTTTGTATCCCAAGAGTTGGAAGGCTGAGGGGTTTGATAAGCAGTACAAAAAAGGCAAAATGCCGGACAAATTTAAAGATCTGATGTTCGATGAGGAAGTTGATGCTCTCGTGGCTTTTCTTGCGACGCTCAAAGACGCATCGGTGAATACTCCGAAGCCCATCAAGATGAAATAAATTTCCATAAGGTCTTGTCATCAGTATGCAACCAAAATTAGCAGCAAAAGCACGATGTTCGGACGGTGAAGTTGGGAAGATTTCCAAAGTTATTCTTGACCCGCTTTCTCGCGAAATCAGTCATGTTGTCGTGTGTGAGTACAGTGGTCAGCGCATGGATCGGCAAGTGCCTATTCGTCAGATCCAAGAAGTCCCCAATGAGGAAGAGGTTGTTCTCCGGTGCTCCGTAGCTGAATTTGGGCAATTCCCTGTGCTGGACCGTGATAGCTACGTCACGATTCACGATGTTGAGATAGCCCATCTGGAAGACAATCTGCATGTGGAGCCTGGCGAAATCCTCGTTCCGTATCCGAGACTTGAGCATGGCGTTCCACGCCGAAGTTTTTTTGCCAATATGACGCATGCGATTGGTGCATTAATTGCCTTGCCCTTTGCCTTTCCCGTACTGAAATATATTATGAAGCCTATGTATCGACCGTATGATAATTCCTGGTTTGCAGTCGGAAATGTCAAAAAGATAAAAAAAGAAAATATTGGGTACCAGTTTAAGTTTAGCCGGGGATTGAAGGAAGCGTTTATGCCCGAGCAGCAGATTGAAAAAAATATTTGGGTAGTCAAAGCCACTCCTGAAGTTCAAAAAGCGGTATATGGTGGGAAGGACAAAAAGTTCTACGACAATAAAGGTGATGTGGTGTGGGTCAATAAAGCCAATGTTCCGTATATTGGTTATTCTGGGAAATGCCCGCACTTAGGATGTGGGTATAAATGGCGAAGAACGAAGAATTACCCGGATGGTGTGTTTTTGTGTCCCTGTCATTTGAGTGTTTATGATGAAGCCGGACAAGTGATTGATGGTCCAGCCCCTCGGGCTTTGGATGTCCTGCCGATGGAAGTGAATGCGGTTGGGGAAGTCAAGATCATCGATATTGAATACAAAGCCGGTGTTGAAAAACAAATACGACTGCTTTAAATTCACATAAGGTATTCATGAGCGGCCACCCAAATCCGGTGAATGAACCCAACGTTTTTGAAAAAATTGTCGACTTTGTCGACGAGCGAGTTGGCTTAAAAACCATTCAAGCCAAAATGTTGAATGAGCCTGTTCCTGGCGGCTCTCGATGGGCTTATGCTTTTGGGTCGGTTCTGCTCTTCATTTTTGTTTTGCAAGTGGTCACGGGCATCTTGTTGATGTTTTACTATGTGCCCAGCATGGACCATGCCTATGCCAGCACTCAATACATTATTCATGAAGTGGATTACGGATGGTTCCTGCTGAGCTACCATTTCTGGGGATCATCGGCAATGATCGTGATGGTCTTTGCCCATATGTCACAGGTCTTTCTGTGGGGAGCCTATAAGAAACCCCGTGAATTGGTGTGGTTGGTGGGGCTAGCCCTCTTTGGGATTGTGATGGCGTTTGGGTTTACGGGGTATCTACTCCCTTGGGATCAACGGGCCTTTTGGGCTACGGTGGTAGGCGTCGAGATTATGGATAAAACTCCCCTCATTGGAGATTTCATGGCTCGATTTTTGAAAGGTGGCCCCACACCCGGACAAATGACTATCAGCCGGTTTTTTGTGATTCACGTGATGGTGCTTCCGGGCGCCTTAATGGGTCTGGCTGGTCTCCACATCTTTTTATTCCGTAAGGCAGGGCCTGCAGGGCCATTCAGGGGAACACCTGATGAACTCAAAGCCAAGACGGATTATTTTTTTCCTAGGCAAATCTGGAAAGATATCGTGGCAATGGCCTCGGTATTCCTGATTGTCTGCAGTTTGGCGTTTATTGAACCGGTCGTGTTATTGGAAGAGGCCACCCCTGATCCTGGTGACTACCACCCCGAGCCTGAATGGTACTTTTTATTTCTGTTTCAGCTGTTGCGTCTCAAAATATTTGGGGGAGAGTTGGGACAACTGATGGGAGCCTTGGTCCTTCCTGGGGCATTTATGGGACTGTTGGCGGTGCTCCCATTTATTGATACAAGCCCAGAGCGTAATATTTTTAAACGGCCTGCGTCTTTGATTGGGTGGATTCTTGTCATGCTCATGATTCTTGTCTTTACCGTTTCGGCTATCATTAATAGAGAGTTTCTTGATTAAACCCTTTATGTCGAATGTCAAACTAGGGCTACTTGTTTTTTGGCCGACCTTTTGGACGGGATTTCCCTTGAAAATGGTGATCGTCCTTCTCCTTTTGGCTGCCCATATTCATCCCTGGGAAGGAACTGGGCTTGCGGCATTGTTGCTTCTTTCCATTCCTATCGACATTTGGGCCCTTGGCTTATGCTCAAGAACCGTTTTCCTTGAAAGACTGAGTCTCGATTCACCAAAAGGCATGGGTCTTCGTTTATGGGCGCAGTGGGCGATTTTTTCTGCCATCTATCTTCCTCTTTTATTTTTTATCGTTGGCGGAGCGAAAGCCCTGGCCAAATCCGCGACTGAAGCGACGATCCATTTTGTGGAAGAAAGTTTCATGGTGATTCCCACTGCGGAAAAGATTACCTTAGAGTTACTCATGTGGTCTGCGCCAACAACACTTGTCCTGATTGCCATGCTGTGTGGATGGATGGTTGGGCTAGGGGCCTTGACCCAACGACAGGTTCGTGCCTCCACTCCTGTGAGTGGCACGTTCCAGGAGATCGTGTATCAATGGGATGCCATTCGAATTCCCAAGGACCAACCGTTGCTATTGACTGCTTTTATGGGAGTGGGTGTGGTGTTGGTTTTCCTGTTTTGGGGATTAATCCCAGTGAGTACTCCTCATCCGCATGAAGAATACGAATTCATTCATGTTAAACAAGTCGAAAAGAGAATCGTTCCCAAGGATGTCCTGAAACGCGCAGTGAAAGTCCTGGCTCGTGCAGAAGCTACCATAAAAGAATTAGAAAAAAAGAAACCAGCAGGTGACAAACCTTAGGACGATACAAAGACGGCGGCCAAGGAAGAGCCGAAACCTTCACCCAAATAAGATCAACACCATAACCATCGAGGACATGATCTTTACCAGCTTTATAGGTGACACATTGATGAGGGACCACATATGAAAAACCACGACACATTAAAACTTCAGTCCTGGTTGCCAAAGGTGAAAGCATCATCCCTCTCTGGGTGGAGTGTCTTTTGGGCATTTCTTCTCCTTCCAGCATTCGTCTGGGCTCAAGATGCTGCGACGCTAGCGATGCAGGTAGAATATCGTGATATTCCAGGTATTGGAAGTCGCAATCTTGTGTGGATCGTGGCCCAACAACATTTGCTCTTGGCCGGATTTGTACTGGGGGTGCCAATTTTTGCATGGGTCTGCGAGATCGTTGGATGGAGGTCCAAAGAAGCCCGATATGACAAACTGGCAAAAGAATTTACCAAGCTCTTGACTTCGGCCTATGCGACAACCGCCTTGTTTGGGGGGATTCTTCTTTTTCTTTTGATCGGCCTCTACCCCAAGCTTATGGCCTATTTATCAGATATCTTTTTCCCTTCGTTCCTTGTCTACTGCATGTTGTTCCTTCTTGAGACCGTCACCCTGTATTTGTATTGGTATGGGTGGGATTCCATGCAGGGCAACAAAAAGGCCTTTCATATCTTTTTGGGGTTCCTCCTGAATTTATTTGCACTGGGCATCATGATCGTTCCCAATAGTTGGGCCACGTTCCAAGCCAGCCCTGTCGTGGTGACGGATGGTACGGCCATTGAGCGGACTTGGGCGGCGATGCAAAATCCGACCTGGTGGCCAGTCAATATCCACCGGCTTATTGCCAATATCGTGTTGGGTGGCTTCATTTGTGGGGCCTATGCAGGGGTACGGTATCTCCTCGCTGCCACGAAAGAAGAACGAGAACACTATGATTGGATGGGATACGTGGGGAACTTCATTGGGGTGTTTGGCATGCTCCCTCTTCCCTTCGCGGGCTATTGGTTGATGCGAGAGGTCTATCAATATAATCAGCAAATGGGCATTACCTTGATGGGAGGATTTTTAGCCTGGCTCTTTATTCTCCAAGCCATGTTGATTGGCGTGCTCTTCCTCGGCGCGAACTATTATTTCTGGATGGGCATAGCGTATCGGATACCTGGGTCTGCACAGAGTTATAAAAAGCCAATCTTGGCGATGCTCGTTGTGTT
>CAYMQW010000060.1:0-965 GCA_964392595.1 uncultured Nitrospiraceae bacterium | reverse complement strand
ATGCTCTGTCTTGCCGTGTGGATGACGCCACACTCTCTTGTGGCGAGTCTAGCCGAGGCTCGAAAAATGGGAGGAGCACACCACCCATTATTGGGTGTTTTTGGGGTCATGTCAGCCAAGATGACCGTGGCAAATCTCATGATTCTGGTCACCTTCATGAGTTTCCTCATGTACTGGCGTGCTGGTAAACAAGAAACGGCTGGATGGGCCAAATTTGCGAAGTGGATTATGGGTGCCTTGCTCGTCATCGCAGGGCTTGCGGTGATTGTCCTGGGCGTATGGGGATATTTTGTTCCGGCCATCATTCGGATCAAATACTTCTCGGTGGCCCAGGTGCTCATTGTCTTGTTTATTATGGTCACGTTTACGCCCTTGACGGCACTATTGATGAAAAGTGCGAAAACCACGACAGAAATGGTTTGGGGGAGAATGCCAGTGCGGGCGGGCTATACCCTCATAAACAATGCCATCATGGTCATTTTACTGATGTCGCTTATGGGGTATGCCCGATCCTCTTCACGAGTGCATTGGCATATTTATGGAGTGATGCGTGATACCTCTGAATATGCCTATTCTCCGGCACTCGGGTATGCTGCGGCCTTTATGTCGCTGAATACTTTTGTGTTCTCTCTGATCGTGTCGTTTATTTTCTGGGTGGCCACCATGGGGGATAAGGCCACAAAAGGCCCGGAACAAGGACAACCTGAAGAAAGTCCAGCGAAGATCCCTGGAGGAGTGGCCCCAGCCATGGCAGGCGGGTCCCCACGTGAGGGACAAAAAATCGTGAATCCGGCTCCTATGAATCTTCTTAACAAGAATGAGGACACATGAGTGAAGTTGCTTTACTTCAAGTGATTGGGCTGTGTGTGCTTGGAACAGGGATTGTCATACTGCTTTTCATTAAAGCCATGTTTGTCCGGGTCGTTGGCTTTGTGAGTATTATGTTAGGGATCTTTACTCTGATC
>CAYMQW010000059.1:0-9048 GCA_964392595.1 uncultured Nitrospiraceae bacterium | reverse complement strand
TGGTTTTGGGCACTTTTGCCGAAACAAAAGTGCCTCGTCGCGCGGGGGCGAAACCCCGCATAAATTATTAGTTTTAATTCTTTAGCCAGGACGCTTCACGCTTACCCCCTGGAGCGCTACAGCGCGCAGACGAGGATTACGCTTCACGATCTTCTCGACACAGGGCGTCCACTTCGAGTTCGAAAACCGAGATAGGCATAGAAATTTGCCAGGCCTCCAGGACCTCTGGGTGAAGTTCACCGATCAGTCCAATTGATTGTCCCCCAACCATAATTTTTCCAACACGGCCCTCTAGGAACGACCCATGAGTTGTGGGTTCGAGGGAATAATCCTGGACGAGATAGTACATCAACACATCAAGGCTCGTGTGAATCTCTGAAAAGTTGGCGTGAGGATGCGCGGTCATGGCCGCAATTTTCACGACGGTCTTCGACCCCAATTCGAGGCTTAGATTCGGAATAGCTACTTCGCCGATTTCAAACAGACGGTGGGGATAAAACGCTCGTGGGGATGCAGTTTCAATACGAAGGAGAGAGGGAAGGATCCAGGACCGAAGGCAGGAAAAACTCAAGGACATCACGTTATCGACTTCCACAACGGGGTGGTCCGATGGATTCAGTTTCATGCGCTCCACTAAGTCTTCATGTGACATCAGAATATTGGAAAACATTTCTTGGAAACCCATGCCGACCATTTGATCGCGAATGTAGTCTGATGTCAGTTCAAGGGCTGATAGTGAACCCACGGTAAATTGTGCGGGCATGATCGGCTCAAAGGTCTCGTATCCTCGGGAAATCGCCACGTCCTCGGCCACATCAATGGGATGCATAACATCACTTCGGTAACTCGGCAATTTCACAGCGAGGGTATGTCGGCTGGTTTTGACCAGATACCCATAGGCGGTCAACGCTTTTTGGATGGTTTCCACACCCATCGGGAGCCCCAATGCCGATTCTATGACATGAACCGGAACTTTTTGAATCTCGCTAATATCACAGGGTGTTCGAATCGTTTTGCCCCATTCAGTCGCGTAGGGATAGACGATCTCAATTGGCTCGATGGCGGCTCCACGATCAGCCAAATTGGCAGCAAAGATATTCAAGGTCAACAGCACCATCCTCAGGTCTGTTCCCGTTACCTCAACCAGCAGGTCGGAATCGCCAACTTGGATTTCTCCAATCTCACGGCTATTAATGATTGGGGGAAACGAAAGAATCTGGCCTTCCTTATCCCACAACAGAGGAAGCGAGGGATAATCCGCCAAGATGGAACTGTATTCGATCCCTTTGGGATGAACGGTCAGAATTTCTTTGAGGGTCAACTTTTCCGAAAAACCGAGAGGCGTGAATCGGGCTTCTTCCGGCTTGACCAATCCATACGTCACCGGGAAATGAATCTTGTTCAGGCGGTACAAGCCAATCGAGACCGTCTGGCGTTTGTGCCCAAAAATATCAGCGAGTTTTTCTTGGACTTGGATTAACTGGGTCAATCCCTCTTCCGTGACTCGATACCCCGTTGAGCAACAGGCGGCGACAAAGGGCCGAACTTTCTCCATGTTTTTGGCCACGGTGATCTTGCGTTTGGGCCGAGACTTGGTTTCTAGGAATGAGTAGGAAGCGGGAGCTTCTTGCAATTTGATGCGAATTTGTCTGGCGATGCCTTCCACACACCAAAGATCGGGACGATTGCTGTCTTGCAATTCAACTCGAATTTCGCCCGTGTCCGGTGTATGGTCCTTGAGCTCTCCTTTCACCAGCGTCAACCAAGCCTCGATTTGATCAATGGTCGAAGCCCGGCCAATAAGCGATTCAAGATCTCTGTGGAAAATGGAAATAGTTGGCATAATGTTTACGAAAAATTAGGTGTTTTAAAAAATTGTCTTAGCTCCAGGAGTAAAGGCCGGATGCTCAAAAAGGCCGTCCAGTAGGGCCGCAGGCAGCGAGAACGCCGCTGGCGGCTTTTTTCAGGATCCGGCTAAAAGCGTCCACGCATGGTTCTTACTTTTTCCAAATCGACAGAGAACAAATCCCGGATATCATGAAGTCCGAGCGCCATCATGGCCATCCGATCCAGACCTAATCCCCAGGCAATCACTGGTACCGTTACGCCGAGGGGGTGAGTGACTTCGGGCCGAAACAAGCCTGCTCCTCCCAACTCCATCCATCCAAGTTTGGGGTGGCGAACGTGCAACTCAACGGACGGTTCCGTAAATGGAAAGTAAGCTGGCAAAAACTTGCTCTCTTTGGCCTGCGCCATTTCTTTGGCAAAAAGAGTGAGAAGTCCGAGAAGCGTGCGGAAATTGATGTCTTTGCCAAGAATAATTCCTTCCACTTGGAAAAAGTCCGTGGCATGTGTCGCATCCACCTGGTCGTATCGAAAGCATCGGGCAATCGAGAAATACTTTCCGGGCACCAAGGGATTGGCTGCTAATGTTCGGGCCGATACCGCGGTGCCCTGGCTTCGTAAAACCAGTCGGCTAGCCCGTTCTCGATCATATTGATAGCCCCAACCGGTGGATCCTGTTGACCCGCCATGTTCGTGGGCCTCCGCAACGCGAGAAAGAAAGGGTTCAGCGATCTTATCAGAGTGCTTGGGGTTTTTCACAAAATACACGTCGTGGATGGCGCGAGCCGGATGAAACTGAGGCATGTAGAGCGCATCCATGTCCCAAAATTCGGTTTCCACCAAGGGGCCGCGCATCTCCTGAAAACCCATGCTCACCAGCCGGCGTTTCACAAGATCAAGAAACTCGCGATAAGGATGCCGACGGCCAGGTGCCACTCGCGGTGGTCGAAGATTGATGCTGTATTTTCTAAACGGTTTATTGCGCCACGTGCCATCCTTGAGCATGTCTGGGGTGAGTTGGGAGATTTCCTCAGTCGCACCAGGACGACAAAGTTTGGCCACGTGTTGCCCGTCGGAGGTGAGCGTGTAGGCTCGCTCCACTCGTTCTTCGATCCGGAAAGGTTCCTTGGCATTTCCGCGTTTGACGGAATAGTGTTTCAGCAGGTTTTGATTGTCGGTGGAAAAGGCAGGAAGCTCCTCGGTAGCGGACTCGAGTTGCTGAAGTAAACTCTTAATCGTTTCCGTGGTTGGACTTGGTGTGCCGGTCGTTTCAATGGCGCCACCAGCGACCATTTGAATGGCACCTTCTTTTTTCAACAGCCCGATGGCCCGGCTCAATTCAGTGGGTTGAAATTGTTCTTTGGCTTGCAGGTCCTTGACCGTGAGCGAATCCCCATTTTGTGTCGCTTCCCCACAGGATTGAAGAATCCACTCAGCGGGAGACCCGCTGGACAAATACCCTCGGCCTACATCGGTTAACCCAACCAGGTAGGTAATGGTTTCGGATTCGGTTTGGATGCAGGCTTTGGCTTGGAGCCAGCCCAGCGCCATGCTGATTTGTGAAGGATCGAGGGGGGTCAGTTCCGTGAGTGTGGTGTCAGACACCGCAGTTGATTGTGCAAACAACGCCGCAAGGAGATGAACTTCAAGGGGATGCAGGCTGTCATACAGGTCCTTAGGGCTCATGGGTTACAACGGGGCTGAAAAGGCGTGGGCGGCTGAACGAAACGCTTTGATGGTGTCAGCATAATTGGGACTGTTAAAGATGGCTGATCCGGCCACCAAGACTTCTGCCCCGGCTTTGACGACCTCCGCCGCGTTATCGATTTTGATGCCGCCGTCGACTTCGAGCAGCGCCTGGCTACCCGTTCGAGTGATAAGTTCCCGGGTTCGAGTGATTTTATCAAAGACTGCTGGGATAAATGTTTGACCTCCAAAGCCTGGATTGACTGACATGATTAACACAAGATCGACATCGGCGATGACTTCTTCAAGCGTGGTTAAGGAGGTTGACGGATTGAGTGTGATCCCAGCCTTCACTCCGTGCTCTTTGATCAATTGAATTGTGCGATGCAGGTGCGGGCACGTTTCCGTGTGAACGGTGAGGTAATTCGCACCGGCTTCCGCAAACTCCTGAATAAAGGAATCGGGATTCGTGATCATGAGATGGACATCAAGTGGTAGCGACGTGACTTTGCGGAGTGATTCCACAATAGGTGGACCAACGGTCAGGTTGGGCACGAAATGGCCATCCATCACATCGACGTGAAGGAAGTCGGCCCCAGCGGCTTCCACGGCCGCGACTTCATCGGCAAGCCGAGCAAAATCAGCCGAAAGAATGGACGGGGCAATGATCACTGGGCGAGCACTCATGCGTTAGGCCATTCGTAGACGTGTGGCAAAAAATCCATCCATGTCATAGTTTGAACCAAGTGTCAAAAGATCTCCATCCGAACTCGTTAAAGTTTGGCTTCCTGGAGGCAGGAATGAGGCCGAGCTTTCATGCTGAAATTCTGGATGGTCGCGACAAAACCGTGCGATGACTTGCGTGGTTTCCTCTGGTTCTGCCGAGCAGGCACTATAGACCAAGACTCCGCCCGGTCTCAAGTAAGTAGACACGTGGTCGAGGATTTCTCCCTGTGATGTTTGGTGTTGAAGCAACTGTTCCGCAGACCGTTGCCATTTGGCTTCAGGGTGCCGTCGTAGGATACCTAAACCAGAACAAGGAGCATCGACGAGAATGCGATCGAACCCCTGTTCCAACAATGAATTCTTTTGATGACGATTTTCCGACCACGTGCCAACCATGGCACGAATGCAGGTGATGCCCAAACGATCAACATTTTCTTGCAAAGCCTGTAACCGATTAGCGCTCCGATCAACCGCCACAATTTCTCCCTGATCGCCCATAAGTGACGCCATATGTGTGGATTTCCCGCCAGGGGCGGAACAGGCGTCCAGAATCCGATGCCCGGGCTGAACATCCAAGAGAAATGGAACCAACTGAGCGGCTTCGTCCTCGACGTAGCACCACCCATCTTGCAACGGCGCCAGGGTGGTCAGCGAGCCACATTTTTTCAGTGTCAACCCGAGTGGGCTCACTTCTGTTGGTGTCACGCCATACCCTTCTTGTTGTAACCGTTCTTTCAACTCCTCCCGTGAACAGCGAAGCGTGTTGGTCCGAAGCGTCAACGGAGGAATGCCAATAGTTTGTTGGCAAACCCGCCCGGCTTGGTCGAGTCCCAGGCGATCAATCCAGCGTTTGGTAAGCCAAATTGGGCATGAGTAGCGAATGGATAGCGCGTGGACCGGATCTTCTGATGGGTCGGGCCACTGGGGTTCGGCTTGCCGAAGCAGATTCCGCAACACGCCATTGACTACACCACTCCAATCTCGGCCTTTCACCCGCTTGGCCAGCTTGACGGATTCATTCACAGCGGCTGAATCCGGCACTCGATCCAAATGGAGTAGTTGGTAGGCGCCAAGACGAAGAATCATCACCACAATGGTCGGAAGGCCAAGAAGGGGTCGATTGGTCAACGCAGTAAGTCGCCAATCCACATTCCCGCGATGACGGAGAACGCCATTCACGAGTTCGAAGCCTAACGCCCGATCCTCCTTGGAGAGCTGACTCTTATTGGCCAATTCGTGAAACGTGTCATCGGCAAACACATTCTGTCGCTCCACGGTCAGCAACGTGTGGAGCGCCACCGCCCGACATGACCAGGTTGTTGGTTTTCCGGGTTTAAATGAGGCAGGGACGGGCATAATACACAGTCAAATAGTTAGACATTCAGGGAGGCGGAGTCAGATGTTAGGGGTTGGTCCTTGAACCATTAGTCCTTCCGCGGAAGGTACCTCACGACTGTTGACCAAGTCGAGCGGCCAGTTTTATGGCTTGGATCAAACTTTGCGGATCGGCTTTTCCCTTTCCGGCGATGTCGTAGGCTGTTCCATGGTCTACGGAAGTTCTGATTATCGGCAATCCAACCGTCATGTTAATGCATTGCCCGAAGGCAATGGTCTTTAACGGAATCAGACCTTGGTCATGGTACATCGCCACAATCACGTCATAGTCACCACGGACAGCAGCTCCGAAGAGGGTATCCGCTGGCCAGGGACCGCTCACCCGAATACCATCTTGCGAGGCTTTCTTCACTGCTGGTGCAATGATTGTCTGCTCTTCATTCCCAAACAGTCCATGTTCACCGGCATGGGGATTCAAGGCCGCGACTCCGACCCGGGGGCGGGATACCTGAAAATATTGTCGCATGGCCCTGTGAGCAAGCCGAATAGCTGTGAAGATTCGTTTCGTCGTCAAGGCTCGGGGAAGTTTTCGAATGGAGAGGTGTGTTGTGACGAACAGGATTTTGAGCGGGCCTCCCAACAGCATCATACCGAAGTCCTTAGTCTTGGTCAGGTCTGCGAGTAACTCTGTGTGTCCGGGGTGAGAACATCCGGCAAGGTGAATGGCTTCTTTGTTGATCGGAGCCGTGACGATTCCTGCGACACACCGGCTTTGTGCCAGACAAACCGCGGTTTCGATACATCGCACGGAAGCCGCCCCCGGACCGCATGCGGCCTTTCCGATCCGGAACCGGCCCAAAGGTTTTTCCAATGGGTCAAGAATGGGAATATGCCTTTTGGCGATTTGCTTTCCTTCCATGAGGCTATGATCCCCCTGCAAGGGAACAACTCTTAAGGGAGAGTGTAAACGGCCAACTTCCTTTTCAAATACCGAGGCGGACCCAACGACAATGGGCCGGCAGATTCGCCAAACGGTGGGTGAGGCCAAGGCTTTTACAATGATTTCCGGGCCAATACCAGCGGGATCACCCATGGTGATGGCCAGATAGGGACGGTGTTGTTTAGCAGAAATTGTCATGGGTGAAGCGTGAAGAAGGAATTGTAACCCGCGAAGATAATTCTTTTTCCCCACGCATCACGGGTTACGCATCACGGATTACGTCATTATAAATTCGGCATTTTCCGAATAACCTCTTCGATGATTTCTCTGACGGGCCGTCCGGTTTTTTTCGCGAGAGCCTGGCAGTCTTGAAACTCCGGGGTTCGCTTCGTGTGTTTTCCCGATCCCACGTTTTTCACGCGAACTTTGCCTTGGGGCAACCGAATTGTCGTACTGTGTCGGGGAAGTGTCAGGCGGTCGATTAGTTGGGTCCTCAGACCAATGGTACTCGTTTCTTGGAATATCGTTTGAGCCACGATCCCAGCTTGTTCCGGGTTAACCAGGACCGAAAGCATGATCCCGGGGCGGCTCCGTTTCATGGTCACGGGGGTCAAGGTGACATCCAGTGCGCCAATCTCAAACAGCCGATCTATCACGACTTCATAAATTTGAGGATTCAGGTCATCGATATTCGTTTCAAGCTGGATGACCTGATCCCATTCCATGTTTTCTGCTGGCGGTGATGTGGACCTCAAGACACGCAATGCATTGATCCATCCATCTGGGTTTGCGCTTCCAGCCCCATAGCCAATCGTATGAGTGTGAAAAGACGAAAGCGGTTGAAAATTCTGAGTTAATGTCTTCAGTAACGCCATGCCTGTTGGGGTCGTCAACTCCATTTCCGGGCCTTTGGAAAAAATAGGAATTCCTTTGGCTAACTCAGCCACCGCGGGCGGTGGAACAGGGAGAATGCCGTGCGCGCTGTTGGTGGTTCCAGAACCGACATTCACGGACGTGGCGCTAAAGGTCTGAATCTTCATGAGATGGCACCCCAGAAGCCCACCCACCACATCCACGAGCGAGTCAATAACCCCGACTTCATGGAAGTGAATGTTCGCTGTTTTGTGGCCGTGTACCTTCCCTTCTGCTTCGGCCAAATGAGTAAACACCGCTAACGCGTGTTTCTTGACCCAAGGTGGCAAGGTGCTACGCTGGATCAGGCGTCGGATTTGTGGCCAGGAGAGTGGTTTGTCATGGGATGACTGGATTTT
This sequence comes from uncultured Nitrospiraceae bacterium, assembly GCA_964392595.1. Taxonomy (GTDB): domain Bacteria; phylum Nitrospirota; class Nitrospiria; order Nitrospirales; family UBA8639; genus Nitronereus. The sequence goes on along the minus strand of CAYMQW010000059.1, from coordinate 1,245 downwards.
GACATCAACTTTGGTTGCCATGATCGGGCCACGATGCACCTTTTTGGTGTGGAGACGATATCCGGCAATAGGCAGAGCTTGAAGGCCCTTCCTTAGTTGCGCGGGTGAAAGGCCAGCATCCACCAGCGCTCCAAGAACCATGTCCCCGCTAATTCCTGAAAAACAGTCAAAGTGAAGATGCATACTCGACCTTTCCTTGTGTCAACGAAGAATGTACGAGTTTGGGGTACGCTCATACGAAATTTTACCAAAAATGACAAGGATTTTTAGTAAAAGGACCTATTAGGAATAATCAAACGATTTTTTTCTTGATTCCTCCTAGACGCAATTTTTTTTTTGTGTACAATCAAGTATAAGAATATCACAAATATTTGAGAATCCTGTGCTTGTGTTGTCCGAGCCCAGACCAAAGACTGTGTACTTTTTACAAATTTGTGTTTGACCAGAATTAGCCCTCATATGCGTTGGAAGCGGTTTATTATTTTCATGGTCATGGTTGCGTTGGCCTCACCAGTCATGCAACTGGGCGATGCAGACGCCAAGCGAAAGCGTCGGTATAGCCCACCGCCGTTAAAAATCCTGAATATTTCCACCTCACCCACTCCTTTTGCTCCTGGGAATGGACCCCTCGCAATCACAGTTGATGTGGGGTTGCCCAAGAATCTATCCAACGTTGATTTGCTTGAAGTATCTTCCATGATCAGCTTTCCCTCGAAGCGTTCGATTCGGTTCTTATACAGCCGTCATCCGGTCGAAGAGGCCGTGGTCTCCGGTGGCAAATCGAAGATCAGTACCACACTCTTGTGGGACGGAAAAGATCAGACCAATCAATTAGTGAGCGCCGGGACGTATAAATACGAAATCCGAGCCAAGTTGATGTCGAATACGGATGGTCCTCCTCGCACCAAGATGGTTTCTTTACGGGCACGCGGGGAACTGGAAGTGTCCTCGCCTGACTCCCTGGCGAACAGTGGGGCTCACTTGAAATATATGCCATTGATCTCTAATGACACACCCTTAGGAGTCACGTGAACATAAGTTGATCAATTTTATTTGGGCGGTAGGAGGGTGTAGTTCCAGTCGCCATGAAACTTGGCCAACTTGAGATTGAGTCCGGTCAGTTCGGCGTCGGTGATCTTGAGTCCGATCGGGTAGTGTAGTGGTTCAATGAAAATGGACACCGGGTTAAATCCGCTTCGTTCTCCGTAATGCGTTTCTCCTAGGTTTGGGGTCGCCGGCTCAATT
>CAYMQW010000058.1:722-9114 GCA_964392595.1 uncultured Nitrospiraceae bacterium | reverse complement strand
TCAGAAAATATTCCAAAGACGGTCGCCCCACTCCCGGATACTAACGCGGCCTCTGCTCCAGCTGTCAATAAAGCTGTTTTGATATGAGCCAGCTCTGGATAATCGTTCAGCAGAACCTCCTCGAAATCATTTTTGATGAGCGGTAACACATCATCCCAAGACAAAGAAACTGTTCCATTCAACTCAGGTGGGTGATTGTCAGATTGAAAGCCAGCACCTCTGCCTTCATCCAACCGTTGATAGGCTGACTTCGTGTGGATCGGAAAACCCGGATTGACCAAGAGGATCCAACGATCACCGGACAGGATGACCGAAGAAATCTGCTCACCCATTCCCTGGATCACTGCTGTTGGGGCGGCGAAAAAAAATGGTACGTCACTTCCGATCTGCTGGCCCAGAGAAATCATATCCGACAAAGACCAGCCACATCCTAATACATGATTTAATCCCATAATCGTAGCAGCGGCATCACTACTTCCGCCTCCCAAACCGGCAGCCACAGGAATGTGTTTTTGCAATGAAATTTCCACTCCGATCGTAGACCCAGTATTTTTCAATATTTTTTGCAATACAAGATCAGCGGCTCGATACACGAGGTTGTCGGTTGCCTGTGACAACTGGAGGCCCGCACATTCGAAACGAATCCCGGTGAACGATGAATCAATTCTGATGGTCAATTCATCCGTCAACCCCACCGTCTGCATGAGCGACCACAAGGCATGATAGCCATTGGACAAACGCTCCCCAACACGCAATATGAGGTTCACTTTGGCCGGAGGATATAGACAGAGCTGTTGTTCGTTATGAATCACAGGCCACTCGATTGATCCAGGTTGAGACTATCCCACTACCGACGCCATATTAAAGATCGGAAGATACATGGCCACCACAATAAATCCAATGCCGAGGCCTAACACTACAATGATGAGCGGTTCAATCAGCGCCGTGAGCGATAGAATATCCCTATTCACTTCTTGTTCATACAGATCCGCCACTTTCTCTAGTGTGACATCCAAGGACCCTGTTGATTCACCGACCCGCACCATTTCCGTCACAAACGGAGGGAACACGCCGCTGGCCAGCAACGGATCAGCAAGCGAATGGCCCTCGCTCACGCTGCGTTGGGCATCCCGAAGCGCATGCTCCAACTGACGCAACCCGGACGTACGGCCTGCAAGAGAAAGGCCCTCCAAGATGGGCACACCACTTCTCAGTAGTCCGCTTAAGGTTCTCGTAAAATGTACCAAGGCTGTTTTTAACAGTACGGTTCCCATCAACGGCACCTTCAGCAACACATGTTCTCGATAGACTTGCCCCAAATCCGTACGCAGGATGTTCTTCACCAACAACCCGACGCCTAGCCCAAGACCCAGCAGCAGAACGATGTGCGAATTCATGAACTCACTGGCCTGAAGCACCACTGCCGTTGGCCAAGGCAAGGCATCACCGAAATCAGTAAAGAGCGGCCCAAACATGGGGATCACCCACATGACAAGGACGGTGAGCACAGAAAGGGCCACCACAAGCACCACCAATGGATACACGAGTGCCGCTCGAACTTGGTATATGAGGTTTAAGCGCTTTTCTAAAGAATCGGCGAGGCGCTGAAGTGTCACATCGAGCGTCCCACTCGCCTCCCCCGCTTCAACCATCCCCACATACCAGGAAGAAAACACTTCAGGATGCGCGCGCAACGACGCTCCCAAGGGATTACCGGATTTCACGCGTTGCCCTACATTGTTGAGGATATCTCGCAAGGTTGAATCGGAACTATGCCGAGCCAACGTGGTCAAACCTTGGAGAAGCGGAACGCCGGCTTTCACCAATGTGGCTAATTGTAGGGTGAACACCACCAACTCACGAGGCTTCACCCGCCGGGTCGTTAAAGAAAATTGGGTCAACGAAACTGGTGCGGGTTTCTCACGGATAGAAGTGGCAAGAATTTCCTGTTTTCGCAATAACCGAACAGCATCCTGACGGTCGGTCGCGGAAATTTCTCCACGCCGCCGCCGACCGTGCCGGGACTGGCCATGATAGAGGAAGACTGGCATAGCTGATCCGTCGCTGGTTGCTCGTCGCTCGTGTTTTGGGATCCTACGTACTATCTTTTTTTTGAGCGACTAGCGACAAGCAACCTGCGACAATCCCTTATCCTCGCAATCTCGAATCCGTTCGATGAATCATCTGCTGTAATTCGTCGGGCACATTCGAATGAGCGAGCGACGCTGAAACAGAAATTAAACGACGGCGATAGAAATCTACAAGGGCTTGATTCATCGTCTGCATACCGTGCTTGGCTTGCCCGGTTTGCATGATGGAGTATATTTGCCGAATTTTATCTTCTCGAATCAACCCGCGAAATGCTGCGGTTGGCATGAGAATTTCAAGACCCAAGACACGACCTGCAGCCTTCATTCGAGGAATCAAGGTTTGCGCAATCATGCCTTCGAGGACCATGGCGAGGCGATGCCGAATGAATGGCTGGTCCTCACCAGGAAAATATTGAACCAGACATTGTAACGCCAACAGACATGATGACGTCTGCATCGTCAGCAAAACAAGATTCCCGGATTCTGCTAGAGTAAGCGCGGTCTCAGCTGTCTCACGATTGGCAGCGGCCTCAATCATGACCACATCAGCATCTTCGCGTGAGACAGACGCAAGGGCCGATGCAATATTGGGAACATCCCCACCAATTTCACGCTGTGACACAACCCCCTCTTTATCTGAATGAAGAAACTCGATGGGTTGCTCCAGAATCAAGATATGTGCTCGACGTTCAGAATTGAGTTTATCGATAAACGCCGCCAGGATTGTGCTTTTTCCGCTCCCGGCGTGACTCACGACAATCAGAAGACCTTGAAATTTTTTCGTCAGATCACCGAGAACCTGAGGTGCCCCTACGTTCTTGAGCAAAGGAATGTGGAGAGGGATAAATCGAATGGCCAGCGCAGGCAATCCACCTTGCGAATAACAATGAAAACGAAATCTGCCGAGCGACTCCAGATGAAGGGTAAAATCTCCAGACTTTTGACCCACAGCAGATTGACCCGTTGAGGAACCTTGTGGGCGCAACAGGGATGCGCTCATCAAACCATCAAAATCCTTAACAGACAAGGCCGGTTCATCGAGAGCCAACAGGCGCCCATCTACCCGAACCCGTGGAACGCGATTCGTCACTAAATGCAAATCGGAACCTCCACGTTGCACCAACACCGAGAGGTAATTTTTTAGATCACTCATGCCTTCGAATCTTCCTTTGGCAAATTGGTGGAAGGGTTGGCATCACGTAAGAATTGGGAGTGTTGAGTCATTCGAAATACTCAAGAGCCAAAGGGGCGGTTCAAAAAGTTCGTTCAGCAAGGCCACAGACACGTTGGCGCGCGGAGCGTGTATGAAGTACGTGAGAACGACAACGGACCGAGAACGCCACTGGCGGACTTTGTCAATTGCCACGGGTCGAAGTGCTCACGACTTCCTCAATCGTCGTCAACCCAGCCTTGATCTTGTTCAACCCATTCTGGCGCAAAGACTTGAGGCCTTCCTGCCGAGCTTGCTGACAAAGCAGGTCCGACGAAGACCGATGCAAAATGAGGGACTGAAGAGCTTCAGAAACAGGCAAAACTTCGAACAACCCGACACGTCCGCGATACCCGGTAGAATGGCAGACTGGACACCCTTGCCCACGTACCGGCACCACCTCACGAGCTTCTTCTTCGGTGAATCCTATCTTCATCAGTTGATCAAATGGAACGGGATCAGGCTTCTGGCACGACGCACACACCTTCCGTACCAGCCGTTGCGCAACAATTAAACGAAGCGAGGATGCCACCATAAACGGTTCAACCCCCATGTCCAACAGTCGGGTGACCGTTCGCACCGCATCGCCAGTATGAAGTGTTGACAGGACTCGATGCCCGGTCAACGCGGCCCTTACCGCAATTTGGGCGGTGTCCCAATCACGGATCTCCCCCACCATCATGATGTCCGGATCTTGCCGAAGAAAGGCCCGCAGGACGGTGGCAAAGGTCAAACCAATTTCTTCTTTGATGGGGACCTGAGTGATACCTACAAAGTGACATTCAATCGGATCTTCAGCGGTCACAATGTTGACATCAGGAGTATTCAACACCTGCAAGGCCGAATACAATGTCGTGGTCTTACCACTGCCCGTTGGGCCGGTAACCAATATCATCCCGTCGGGTTGCTCTAAGGCCGCAAGAAAGGTGGCAAGTTCGGCATCAGCCAAGCCCAAGGCTGGAAGATCCAAGGTCAGGCCTGATCGGTTCAATAAACGCAACACGGCTTTTTCACCATGCAAACTCGGCAAGATGGACATTCGAATATCCAGGGACCGATGTTGATCCACATCCACACTCAGCCGTCCATCTTGTGGAAGCCGACGTTCAGTAATATCCAGCTTCGCCAAAATCTTCAGGCGTGAAATCACCGCGTTTCGAAGACGAAGCGGGTAGGTCATCCGGGTCTGCAACACGCCATCCAACCGAAACCGTACACGCACCGACGCTTCAAACGGCTCAAAGTGAATATCACTGGCTCCGACCAGTGCCGCATCCGTCACGATAGTATTGACCAAATCAACAATTGGAGAATCATCTTTGACAAACACCTCGCCATTTGATGTCGGCTGAGCATCCAGCAAGCTAGACGACGCTCGTTCCAGCAAGGAAGTCATCTTCGCCTGATTCAACAGAATATCATTGCCAGATGTTTCATGAAGAGATTGGTCATCAACACCAGTCCCATCGCCTTGAGGGGGAAAACATTCTCCTGCTCGTGACCCCAATGGTGAAACAAAAGGCAGAGATTCTTTAGATGATTTCCCGTACAGGAGCTGAATCCGATTACACACATCAGCTTCACAGGCCACCATGGGAACAATCGAACAGTTCGTGCGAAATCGAAGATCATCGAGCAGACGCACATCCGCGGGATTCACCATGGCCACCGTCAGCCGGTTTCCAATTTTTTTGATAGGAACGATGCCGTGTTGTTGGGCCCATTCGAATGACACGAATTGGGTTAAGCCAGGATCAGGTGAATCGGGAGGATCGTGCAGCACAGGCAATCCGTACTGTTGCCCGAGGAAAGTCAGAAGGGTGTGTTCAGAAATCGCGCCTTGCTCGACGAGAATGGTGCCAAGCCGGGCCTTGGTGTCTTGTTGGACTTGAAGCGCACCGTGCAGTTGGTCCTCCGAAATACAGCCGGCTTCGAGTAACAACTTGCCCATCCGCTCGCGAACCATAGGATATCGACCATGGCATTAGGACCTGAGAGTAAATCACTTGGACTATTTCGCGCCAAGATTTGGGTCAGATTTGGACGGAACGATTGAGAAACACCCGAGGCAGAGCACAGCTATGTGGAGGATGTTCCGATTGAGGCCCGTTCAAAGATGGCCCGAAGATTGGATGGGAAATGGTCCAAGTGATTTACTCTCAGGTCCTTAGTGAGGATTATGCGTCCCCGTTTGAAGAATTCATATTATTCACGCCTCGTACAATATAATGAAGACCAGACGCGACAGTCAAAATGCTCATGGTATACAACAGCGGGGTCAAAAGCGCGGGGTCAAACTGGCGGGAGGACAAGGCGAGTACCAAGATAATGTACGCCGACTGAAACAAGGTCGTAGCCTTGCCCAACACAGAAGGAGAAGCATCAATTTTCGTCTCCGTCACTCGGGCAAGCAACGTACCCGTGAGCAAAATAGCATCGCGGCTGACCACCACAATGACACTCCAGACGGGCACAAGGCTTAACAGCGAAAAGGTAATGAACGTCGTCATGAGCAGCAGCTTGTCCGCAAGGGGATCGAGGTACGCGCCAAACTCCGTCTTTTGATTGGCCAGTCGGGCGATAGTCCCATCCAGCGCATCGGTAATCATGGCGACAATCAGCGTGATCAGCGCATAGTCATAATGCCCATAGACCAAAAACCCGACGATCACCGGGATCAACAAAATCCGCAAAATCGTCAGCGCATTGGGGATGTTCAGAGGAATCCCGCCGGCCATCGAAAACCGCGCGTTCATCACATCTGATACTGGTCTTTGTTTGTCCATCACTTTAAGCCTAAGGACGGGAAGTGGGTAAGTCAACAGGAGAAAAATCTCCATCAAACCAACAGGATTGAACAGCGAACGTCGCGTAGGCAAATGAACCGGGACAGTAACAGGAGACTTACAGGGAGGACCTAGGCCATTTTTACAATGCTTTTAAAAGGGTCAGACTCATTTTTTGGGACGGAGTTTTGACCTTTTGGAGCATAGGCTTAGCCGGTGCATCAAAAGTAACTGGCGTTGATCCACAAATGCACGAGAATACTGGCTACATAGCCTAGGGCTATGGCTGGAGTCCATTTGAGATGACTGAAAAATGTGTACTTGCCTCGGGCTTGTCCCATGAGCGCTACGCCTGCCGCTGATCCGATCGACAACATGCTGCCCCCCACACCAGCGGTTAGCGTCACCAACAACCATTGCCCCAAAGACATATCCGGATTCATGGTCAGCACCGCAAACATCACAGGAATGTTATCCACAATCGCGGAAAAAATTCCGACCATTGTATTTGCCAAGGTGGGGCCCCATTGGATGTACATGACTTGAGACGCGACCGCCAGATATCCTAAAAACCCAAGCCCCCCAACACAGAGGACCACGCCATAGAAAAAGAGCAAGGTGTCCCATTCCGCTCGGGAGATATTGTGAAAAACATTGAACGGGACCACATCGCCGACTCGTTCTTGGGCCTTGTCCTCACTCCACGTTCCAGGTTCAGCATGCTGGTTATGCGTCTTCTTGAGGTAATACCCAAAAAATTGAAGATAGGATAAGCCAGTCATCATGCCGACCATGGGCGGAAGATGCAGAAAATTATGGAAACTCACGGCCGTACAAATGGTGCAGAAAAACAGGAACATAATGACCTGCGCTCCACGTTTCATTTCCACCACTTCATCCGAGGGCGCTGGTGATACCTGAGGCACGGCAAAGTGCATAATCCCCGCGGGGATCAGGAAATTGACGGCCGAGGGCACAAACAACAAGAAAAACGTGGAAAATTCCACGATCCCTTTTTGCCAAACCATCAACGTCGTAATGTCGCCAAACGGACTAAACGCCCCTCCGGCATTGGCCGCCACCACAATACTAATACAGGCCAAACTGACGAACCGAGGATTGTCTGACCCGACCGCGAGGACCACCGCACACATGAGTAAGGCCGTCGTCAGATTGTCGGCTACTGGCGAAATAAAGAAGGCCAGAATGCCGGTAATCCAAAACAGCTGCCGATAGGTAAAGCCTTTCCGCACCAACCAGGATCGCAGACTCTCAAACACCAGCCTCTCCTCCATGGCATTGATGTAGGTCATCGCCACCAGGAGAAAGAGCATCAACTCAGCGTAGTCCAGAATATTATGGCGGATGGCTTGTTCGACCGCATGCGGGTCGCTTCCGGGATAGGCCAGGCTCACGAGCACCCAAATAATCCCCGCCGCCAAAATCACGGGTTTGGATTTGCGCAGGTGCGTAAATTCCTCGGCCATCACCAACGCATAGGCCGCAACAAATATGGCCAAGGCAAAATACCCAACAGCGGAATTGGTGAGGTCAAGTTGCAGAGCAGAACTTTCGGAAGCCCACAGCAGGTCGGGCCAGCCCAGAAGCATACCCACTGCTCCAAGAGAACAAATATTACTGAACCGAGAAGTCATCAATAAGCCTCACAATGAAGAAATGCGGTCCAGACCATAGCAAAGACCAAAATAACTCCTCAACATATTTATGGTCAGGGGCTTGTTTAAAACCTGCCCTGAAAGAAAAAAGTCCATCATGGTATGATTCTCTCCCTCATAAGACCAACCAAGTCCACCAAAGGATCACAAGCATGAGTGACACCCCTCTACCCAACAAATATCAACTTAGTGGATTTGATGATCGAGAACGAGGCTTTACCAGAGAAGTGGAGCTGCACCAACTCGAAGGGCAATTCTACGCGTTGTTTCGATATGAAACATTTCGCCTCACCACCGACCGGCATGACACGGAACACACAGCGCTGCTCCATCTGATTCAGCACATGCAAGACAACGGTTACACTCTCCTCCGCAGTCGCCTGCACTTTCGAGGAAAGCAATATCTAGGGGATCAAGAAATCTGGGAAGAGCATCCAGCCCCTGAGGCAACCGGAAGATTGACTCGACTATTCCAAGCACTCCGACTCACATTCCGCGGCAGCTAACCTGCACGTGCTGGAACCAACGTTGCCGTTCGCAAGAGGCCACCCCTGAAACGTGCCTGCGCACTGCGCCGACTCCGCGCTCGCCGCCGAAGCCAGCTTTGGCGCGCAGACGGCCATAGTAGCC
>CAYMQW010000058.1:0-712 GCA_964392595.1 uncultured Nitrospiraceae bacterium | reverse complement strand
CAGGCACGCATCACGATTTTATCATTACCCATCACGCTTCACTAATTTCCAAGTAGATACGGCGTTGGGAACATCACAAAAAATATCTTTGCGGAAAAACACGGAACATTTTCCCTAAAAGACAAAGGGGTCTCCTCCAGCTTTCCCCTGTTCAAACCAGAGAAACATTCTCCTCATTCATTGAAGCATCCAGAAGATCTTCCATCGGAAGATCAATCCAAATTGAACGATCCTGCCCATACTTGCTCATCGCGGTCAATTGCCCACCCATCAGTTCTACATACCATTGAATGAGCGACAGCCCTACTTCTTGGGTGGGTCTATGGGAATACGCTCTGTCCTCCACCCTGTCTAGTGGGTCCAGTTGGGAGAAGATTGTGCTCCCATGCCTCCGGGTAGCAAGAATACCGATGCGGAGAGTCCCCACATTGGTGAATTCCGAACGAATCCAGATCGTTCCACCATGATGGCTCCCTTTGACCGTTTCGATGAGGAGATTCACCAGGATCCACCTTAAGACGATTGGATCGCATCGAAGGTTTACGTGGCAATGGCTCACGGTTTGGTCAATCAAAAACACATCGTATTCCCACGCAAGGGGAGTCATTACAGAAAGCATTTCGGACATGATTGGACCCAAAGGAACCGATGTCTTATTTAGTGTCTGCGCGAAAACACCATCGACCATATTTGACGCGACGTTTCTCGTCTT
>CAYMQW010000057.1:0-9247 GCA_964392595.1 uncultured Nitrospiraceae bacterium | reverse complement strand
TTCCCGCACCACCCGATGCAATAACCGGAATCGACACCGCCTCTGATACGGCTGCGGTCAGGGGAAGATCATACCCGTCTTGCTGCCCATCTTGATCCATACTTGTCAGAAGGATTTCTCCCGCGCCCTTGGCTTCCATATGCCGGGCCCAGTCGATGGCATCATGGCCTGTAGGGTTTCGTCCGCCATGCGTAAAAATTTCCCACCGAGCTTGATTCTCAGAAGCCGTAGAAACTTGCTTGGCATCAACCGCGACGACAATACATTGAGTCCCAAATCGATTGGCGGCCTCGGTGACAAACTCAGGATTTTGAACCGCTGCGGTATTAATGCTGACTTTGTCGGCACCCGCATTCAGCAGTTGCCGAATATCATCTACGGTTCGAACACCGCCACCCACCGTGAGGGGCATGAACGCCTGCTCGGCGGTTTGCGAAACGACATCGAGTAGGATCCCTCGATTTTCATGAGAGGCGGTAATGTCCAAGAAGCACAGCTCATCGGCCCCGGCTTGATCATACAGTTTGGCCACTTCTACGGGATCGCCCGCATCACGAAGATTGACAAATGACACGCCTTTGACAACCCGGCCATCCTTCACATCCAAGCAGGGAATAATGCGTTTGGTCAGCATGAGCCACAAACGGGGGCATCGGATTCAGAGGAAGCTGCGGCTTTAAGCGCGGAAGGCAAACTCAACGTTCCCTCGTACAGAGCTTTCCCAACGATGACGCCGGTGATCTTGTCCCCCAACTGTTTCACGGCTTGAATGTCTTCGACCCTCGTAACTCCCCCTGAGGCGATCACGGGAAATGGCGAGGATTGCGCGGCCTGTTTCAAGGCAGGTAAATTCGGACCCTCAAGCATCCGGTCTCGACTGATTTCCGTAAAAATGACGCCGGCCAGGTTATAGGATTTGAGAGTCTGAAAGACTTCATCGGGTGTGGACTCAGACACATTCGTCCAACCATGCACAGCCACCTTGCCATGTTTTACATCGACCCCGATCAAAATACGGCCGGGAAATTCTCGACTTGCCTCTTCCAGCAACGACGGGTTCTCCAACACGGCAGTCCCGAGAACGACTTGACTCACTCCCTGAGTAAGATAGTCCCGAATCGTGTCAAGACGACGAATACCACCTCCCACTTGAACAGGGATGGAAATGGCTCGGGTAATGGCCAAGACGTGATCGAAATTTTTCGGCTTCCCATCAACGGCACCATTGAGATCGACCACATGGAGTCGCTGCGCACCTAAGGATTCCCAATGTTTCGCCATTGCCGGGGGGTCTTGAGAATAGGAGGTCTCTTGATTCATATCGCCTTGTCGAAGGCGAACACAGCGTCCATCTTTTAAATCGATAGCGGGAATGACGACCATATGCTCCGATCCCTTATGGCTTTCCCAATGGTAAACGTTGCATGACTCGCTTGGCGCCCGATCGTGCCAATTCTTCAGCAGTCACCCATTTCCCGCCTCGTTCGAAAAATCCCTTCAAATCTTCAGTGAGGGGTTTTTGTTCTTCAAAATAATCCCCCATCCAAATCACGGTTCCGTTTTTCGCATTGATCAGTTGCACATCAAACCCGACTGCCGCAGGAATGGCTGCAAACTTTTGCCCATTTCGTTCACGATACACCCGCACCTGACCAACAATCACCGCATCCAGTGATAAGATTTTTCCCAATTCTTTCGCGAATTGTGGCCCCTGTAGTTTCGAGTACTTCAGGCTTGTCCGTTTCAAGGCTTGGGTGACCTCATGCGCAGATATTGTCTTCAAACCAGACCGAAGTTTCAAGTTGGCATACACCATCTCCGTCACTTTTTCTGCCGCGACTAAAGGCACAGAGACCTGTGTCGAATGGGACCGATGAGGCACAGGCGAGGCCGACCTGGAAAAAGAGGGTCGAAGCTCTGACGAACTCACATCGGGAGGAGAAAGATGACCGAGCGATTGGTAGACACCGGGCGACCCTGTGATGGCGGTAAACGGAACCACCGCAACCGTCTTAATCGACACAGGCACGAACGTTGGATGCGTCTTCACGGTCACGGTATCGGGAGCACAGCCCATAATCCCCAAAGCCAAAGCCCCAACAATCTGGAAACACCAGCTACCCCTCATTCTGACAGACAGTGGACTGATCAATTCCATGCTCCAAAGTTTCGAAGAAGTTGAAGACCGATGCGTTGGCTTTTTTCCGGATGGAATTGGCAGGCAAAAATATTGTCATGCGCGATACTCGAGACAAACGGAATCCCATATGTCGTTTCCGTACAAATCACCTCTGGCTCCGTGGGTTCGACATAATACGAATGCACAAAATAGACATACGACTCAGGTTCAATTTCTTTCAGAAGGGGACTCGGAGTCTGGATACGAATGGCATTCCATCCCATATGAGGAATCTTTAAGCCTTTCCCCTGGTGTTCGGCAAAAGAAAAACGTTTGACCTTGCCTTTAAAAATATCCAGCCCCTGATGGGAGCCAAATTCCTCGCTTTCCGTAAACAACACCTGCAGGCCTAAACAAATTCCTAAAAACGGCTTTCCTTGAGAGATGGAACGACGGAGGGGTTCCACTAACCCGAATTGATTCAAATTTGCCACACAATCGCCAAACGCACCAACCCCTGGCAAAACCACATGAGAAGCTCGATCAATGACTGCCGGATCCCGCGTAACGACGGCATTGTATCCAACGGTTTCGAAGCCCTTTTGAACGCTCCGAAGATTTCCCATTTCATAGTCAACGATGGCAATCATTCCGGGACCCGTAATCCGTAATGCATGAGGTGTAATGCGCACGGAAAAATTGTTTTATATCTTAATCCTACTCGCATCACGGTTTAGGCTTCACGCATGACGCTTTTCTACAAAGAACCTTTCGTGGATAGGACACCTGAAACTCTGTCATCTATGGTGGTCGCTTGATCCAGCGCCTTGGCAAACGCTTTAAAGACCGCCTCAATAATATGATGCGGGTTTCTCCCATATTTCAGATTGATGTGAAGATTCAATGCCCCCTGGCTCACCAAGGCCTGAAAAAAGTCTTCAAACAAACCAAGGTCGAAATCCTTTATCTGACGATGGAGAAACTCAACATTATATACGAGGAATGGGCGGCCACTCAAATCGACGACGACTTCCGCCAAGGTCTCATCGAGAGGAACGATGGCCCACCCAAACCGACGAATTTGACACTTCTCACCCAAGGCTTCCTTTAAGGCCGATCCAAGGACAAGGCCAATATCTTCCACGGTGTGGTGATGATCAATGTCGGTATCGCCCTTGGCCTCCACGGTCAAATCAAAGAAGCCATGCTTGGATAACAAGTTCAGCATGTGGTCAACGAACGGAATCGTCGTGTCGATCTTCCCGGCACCCGTCCCATCCAACCCCCATTCCGCGCGCACTGATGTTTCATCTGTGGTTCGTTCGATCTTGGCCCAACGAGAGTTTTTCGAGATATTCATACGTTCCGACTTTCTATAGAACGTGCATGGGCTTGAAACCCTTCCATCCTTGCCAAACACGTCACATACGGTTGGACCGCCTTAAGCTGTTTTTTGTTAAACGCCACAATATTCGTTTTCTTCACATAATCATCCAGAGACAACGCGGAAAAGAAGCGAGCGGACCCTCCTGTCGGAAGAACATGATTGGGACCGGCCACATAATCCGCCACTGCGGGTGGGGTATACCCCCCCACGAAGACGGCACCAGCATGACGCACTTTTTTTAACGCCTGAAAGGGACGTGTCACCAATAATTCGAGATGTTCCGGTGCAATGACATTCGCGACGTCAAACGCCTGTTCCATCGTTGACGTCACAAAGGCTATAGCATACTGCCTCACGGAATGCATCGCAATCTGTTTTCGACTTAGCGTGGTTAACTGCTTACCCACCTCCTTGATTACTGCTTTGGCTAAGCGAGCAGAAGGGGTCACGAGATACACACGCGCTTCTTCATCATGCTCGGCTTCACACAACAAGTCGGCGGCACAATGCACGGGATTTGCCGTTTCATCCGCCACCACCAATAGTTCGCTGGGACCAGCGATCATATCAATATCCACAGTCCCATACACCACTCGTTTGGCCGCAGCCACATACATATTGCCTGGCCCAACAATTTTATCCGTTTTGGGAATGTGCTTGGTGCCATACGCCATCGCCCCAACAGCTTGCACACCACCGATCCGATAAATTTCATCGACACCAGCCACATCCGCAGCAACAAGTAAATATGGATGAATTTCACCACTGGCCGTCGGCGTACACATGATCACCCGCTTCACCCCAGCAACCTTTGCGGGGATCGCATTCATCAACACCGTCGAGGGGTACAGCGCTTTGCCTCCAGGCACATAGAGACCCACAACGTCCAAAGGCGTAATGAGTTGGCCAAGCTTGACGCCTTTTTCCGTATACACCCACGTCGAAACACGTTGACGCTCATGAAATGACCGAATGCGTTTCGCGGCCATTCGAAGGGCATTGCGCTCCTGTTTGCCAATGTGTTGATAGGCCCGCTCGATTTCGTCTTTCTTTACCTGAAATTCGTTCGGACGTAAACGAAGACCGTCAAATTGCTTCACATATCGACAGACGGCAGCGTCCCCTTTCTTCTCAACGGATTGAAGGATCTGTTTGACCCGAGCCTCAATCTTGGCATTTTGTTGAGAGCCTCGACGGCACACCTGATCCAGAGTGCTCTTAAACCCTCGATCGTTATGTGAAATAATTTTCATAATCGCCATTGGCAGTTGTTGAAAAAGTCGTCCAGCAAGGCCGCAGGGCCGTCCAGCCTTCGTAGCCACTTCGGCGGAGTAGGCTGGACGCGCGGAGCGTACACGAAGTACGTGAGCACGACAACGGACCGAGAACGCCGCTGGAGGGCTCTTTCAACAACTGCCCTAACATTGCATGGTTTTGGGCCGACATTTTCGCAACCGCTCAATCATGGTGGAAATGACCTCATGCTTCATTTTGAGACTGGCACGATTCACAATCAACCGGGCTGTTGACCACGCAATCACCTCGGTTTCTTTCAGGTTATTAGCCTTTAACGTTTGTCCACTTGAAACTAAGTCCACAATGCGATCGGCCAACCCCACCACCGGGGCAAGTTCCATGGACCCGTACAGTTTGATGATTTCTACCGGAATCCCTTGTTGATTGAAATACCATTCCGTGATGTTGGGATATTTGGTGGCCACCCGCAGTTTTGAAGATAATCGCGTTGGCGCATCACAGCCTTGTAACCCGGCAACTGCAATACGACACCCGCCAATGCGTAAGTCTAACGGTTCATATACATCGCTCTGTTGTTCCAGAAGCAAATCCTTCCCGGCAATCCCGACATCAGCAGCTCCATGTTCAACATATGTCGGCACATCAGTGGGCCGCACAATGAGAAACGTCAAGCCGGACTGGGGAACTTCAAAAATTAGCCGTCTTGGGTCAGACGACAGGTCTGGGCCTGCATACCCGGCTTGGCAAAAGAGTTCGATCGTCGGATCAAGCAGCTTCCCCTTTGACAGCGCCACAATCACGGTTTCACTCATGCGGGTGCAGGCTCCCGATGCACACTGGCTCCTAATCCCTGAAGTTTATCTTCCATTCGTTCATACCCACGTTCAAGATGGTACACCCTGTTAATCTGAGTTTCGCCCTCAGCTGCCAAGGCTGCTAAAATCAGGCCGGCACTCGCTCGAAGGTCAGAGGCCATCACTTGGGCTCCCGTGAGCTGCGGTACTCCTTTGACCACCGCTCGCGATCCATCCACGGTAATTGACGCTCCCATTCGTTGTAGTTCAGGCACATGAAGATACCGACCTTCGAATACATTCTCGGTAATGACACTTGTGCCAACGGCCACGGACATCATCGCCATCATCTGAGCCTGGAGATCCGTTGGGAATCCGGGATACGGAAAGGTCTGTACGTCCAAAGCTTGAATCTGTTTAGGAGCTTTGACTCTGATCGAATCCGTTGTCTTATTGATCTCCGCGCCACATTCTCGAAGCTTGGAAATCAGGGAGTCCAGATGCCCAGGGATGCAATGATTCACTTCAACGTCTCCGCCCGTCACCATGCCGGCAATCAAATAGGTCCCGGTTTCGATTCGATCTGGCATAACGGCGTATTCGGCTTCGTGAAGTTGCGAGACGCCCTCGACCACAATACGGCCAGTCGCCGCTCCTGTAATGTTTGCCCCTCGTTTGTTGAGAAAATTGGCGAGATCTTCAATCTCCGGCTCCATCGCCGCATTATTAATAATTGTCGTCCCCTTTGCCAAACATGCGGCCATCATCAGATTTTCCGTTCCCGTGACTGTTGGCGTTTCCAAATCAATCCGTTGGCCTTTCAGCCCGGAGGCATGGGCACGAATATATCCATGTTCCAGCTCAATCGTTGCCCCGAGCTTTTTGAAACCATCAAGATGAAGATTCACCGGCCTTGGGCCAATCGCGCAACCTCCGGGAAGGGACACGATCGCTTCACCAAACCGGGCCAATAATGGGCCCAACACCAGCACGGACGCGCGCATGGTTTTTACGAGATCATAGGGAGCTTCGAGCGATTGAACCGTGTCGGTATTGATCACCACTTGATTTCCATCTTGTTTGACGGATGCTCCGAGGAGGCTCAGCAAGGTATTCATCGTGGCAACATCACGAACCTCTGGGAGGTTGGTGATATGACAGTCTCCGCCTCCAAGAAGCGTGGACGCAAGAATTGGCAAGGCCGCGTTTTTGGCCCCAGCAGCCCGCACTCGACCTGATAATGGTCGCCTTCCTGTAATCGTAATTCGCGTCACCTCTTTCTAGCCCTTCCGCTCCAGAGAGATAACACGATCAATGCCCGCATCATCTTGTCGAATATTTTGAATATGCCAGCCCGAGAGACGTTCAGCGTCTTCACGGATAGGAAGGGCCTGACCTTCTCCCATTTCCATCACCAAGCTCCCACCTGGCTGTAAAAACAACAGAGCTTCGCGAAGCAACCTTCGATAGAAGGTGAGGCCATCAGCCCCACCATCGAGTGCAAGAGGGGGTTCGAAGTTTCGAATCTCTCGGGGAAGAGCGCCCAGTTGACGAGTCGGAATATAGGGAGGATTCGCCACCATGACGGAAAAACCGCCCTTGAGTTCCGAGGGCAACTTCAAAGGCTCAAGCAGGTCTCCACATAGAAATATAATTTGATCTTGTACCATGTGCCGAGTTGCATTGGACTTGGCTACTTCAATGGCGACGTCAGAACAATCCGTTGCAACAATCGTCGCTTCCGGAAATTCTACTGCCAAGGCAATGGAGAGACATCCAGACCCCGTACCCACATCAACCATTTGCAGGCAATCGTGAGGGAGCCTGACGGAATGCACTTCTTCAATAACAAGTTCCGTTTCAGGCCGTGGGATGAGGACGCCTGGCCTTACGGCAATGTCCAATCCGCGAAATGCCTGAGTGCCGAGAATATACTGAAGAGGCTCTCCCGCAGCACGCCTAAGAAATAACTGTATCGCACCAACCCAAGACGATTCACCCACAATCGTCTTGGGCTCGGCATGAATGTCTAAGCTCGAAATCCCTAAGGCCATTTCCAATAGCCACCGGGCTTCATTCCTGGCATTGGATATACCAGAGGTCGATAACAGTGATACGCCTTCACGATAACCCGAAGCATAGGTGACGGGAGAATCCAGGAAAAGAGACCGGTGAATCGAATCGGACATCACGTTTGAAGAAACCATAATTTTAGGCTTTATGCATGCTGTGTTGGCGAAGCGACTCCACTTCACTTGCCGCTTGTAATGATTCAACGAGTTCATCTAGATCACCATCAAGAATCGATTCGAGTTTATGAAGACTCAAGCCAATCCGATGATCGGTAATCCGATTTTGCGGATAATTATAGGTGCGGACTTTTTCACTTCGCTCTCCTGTTCCCACCTGAGAGCGTCGATGCTCGGCGATTGAGGCTTCCTGCTTGGCCCGTTCAGCATCACCAATTCTTGATCGCAAGGTTCGCATGGCTTTTTCACGATTTTTTAATTGCGACCGTTCATCTTGGCAGGACACCACCACGCCTGTAGGGATATGAGTGATCCGTACCGCCGAGTATGTCGTATTCACACTCTGACCGCCAGCACCCGACGAGCAGAATGTATCGATTCGCAAGTCCTTCGGATCGATGTGGACATCGACCTCTTCAACTTCCGGCATCACCGCCACGGTTGCCGTGGACGTATGAATGCGGCCGCTGGCTTCGGTGGTCGGTACGCGCTGCACGCGATGCACCCCGCTTTCATATCGAAAGTATCCGTACGCACCTTTCCCCTCAACAAGAAATACGGCTTCCTTAATTCCGCCGATTCCCGTTTCACTCGAATCAACCATTTCCACGCGCAACCCTTTTTTCTCAGAATAGCGAACATACATACGCAGAAGGGCTGCCGCGAATAATGCGGCTTCTTCTCCCCCGGTTCCGGCTCGAATTTCGATAAAGGAGTTCTTATCATCTTCGGCATTTTTGGGATGCAGCAACTCCAACGCCTGCCGTTCAATGTCCTGGCGTTGGGCTTGTAAGGACTCAAGCTCCTCTTCACCCAACTCCCGCAACTCTGGTTCAAGTTGGGCATCGCCCAACATGCGCGTGGTGCTCTGAATGTCCGTCAGCAGAACCCGGTGACGATAGAAGAGTTGGCTCGTATCTTCGAGCTCGGCTCGTTCTTTATTGACGGAAACCAACAATGAAGTTTGATTCAACACAGCCGGATCAGCTAATTGGTGGGTTAAATTCTCATACCGGTTGGCCACGGCTTCCCATTGAGAAAGCCATCCCTCAACTTGAGCATCATCCTTCTGGTCTCTGTACATAGTGATAGCTGAAAAGTAGATGAGGTTTCGCGAAAACCTGACGAAATTCTGAGGTCTCGAACAATACTGAGGGGGACTAGGAGCCTGTCCGAGATTAGCGATCGTTACGAGGATGTACTGGTTTGAGTCAGATGTTTCGATCGTTTGAGGCGAATAGTTTGACTATTTAACGAAAAGGATCGGAACATCTGACTCAAACCAGTACATCCGCAGTAGATTCGGCTACTCTGGGACAGGCTCCTAAGTCTTGGCTTTTTTCGCGTATCTTTTCCTGAACCGGTCCACACGCCCTTCCGCATCCACAATTTTTTGGGTTCCGGTATAGAAGGGATGGCAACTGGAGCAAATATCGAGCTT
>CAYMQW010000056.1:7607-9269 GCA_964392595.1 uncultured Nitrospiraceae bacterium | reverse complement strand
GCCTTTCACTTCTTGTTAGGCTGAAATTTACTTGAAATCAGTTTAAGCTCACTCCCGATCCAACTCCTGAATATGAGATCATTCGGAATTATGTGGCTTTCTAGCCGAGCCTGATAGATGCATGCTATGTGGGTGACGAAGTAGCCACCTCACAAACCGGTGATTTTTACGGGGGGTGGATTACGCCTGAGATCACTGGCCCCTTCAAAGGCAAGCCCAAGACAGAGAGCTGATAAGTGTGTCATCGCTGATCCCCTTTCACTGACTACGACCAATCTACCCTCCACGAAACTTCGTGCTTCTTGATATTTCGCGGCCTCTTTCGCATCTCGACAGATGACCCAAGAATTAAATTTCTTTTACTGTCAATCACTTAGGCCATCTACGAACTTGGCATGGGACATGCTATCTAGTGTTTGAGAAAGATCACGAATGGAAGATAGCAGCAGCAACAAGAAGGAGGTGTGTACGATGTTCACCGTGGAAGAACAAACAGGAAGCAAAAATCGTACCATTCAAACACAAGCGAACACTCAAATGGAGCCTAGTCTTTCGGACTTCTCAGAATTCGAGACCTCCCAACATTGGATGGCCTCACTTCAAGGGATTTACGACGAAGCGGTGATTCGGTACGAACATGGCGCTCGTGGTGCCGACGAGGTGATTCCTGAAAATGGTCTGGCCTTTTTGGCTTCTATTGGAATGACCGCTCAGGAGATATACGACTTTGTCGAGGACTGGTCTGAAATCGGTGAACCACCATTTAGTACGGTCGCGGCGATCACGGCGGTTCGGCGTGAATACTTTTTGACCGTGCAGCATGGCCAGACATCAACACAAACTATTTCACCATCAACGCTCCCATCAGGTTCTGCAGAGCTAGGCGGGTACCGGTGGCTGCCGCGTATCATTGCCAAGGCTCGCGCCAAACTTCGTGGTGAAATGCCCCCTGAATTGATGTATGGATGCGGAGCTGACCGACCGTTCCTTCGAACAGTCGGTATTGATCCTTCGGCATTCCTGCGAATTGTCTGGCAAACTGAGGGCGACGACCAAGTCATCTTAGCCATTGTACGGTTTTACTCGAGGACCTCTCCGCATGGTCAACAATTCATACGGGGAACCTAAGGCAACGGAAATTCTTGGAGCGGCAATGAGTAATTCGCCGTGCAAAGTAGAGAAAAAATCAATAGTCATGCTTGACCATAATTCCCTTTGCCCCTAGTTCCATTTTCACTAGCTAAGAGGTGTGATGGAGTATGATTTTTGAAGAGCTGCACCAATAATTTCATTGACAGCAGAAAATAAGAGGCATAGCATTTTCTCGTTGGGATAAAGGAGCGTATTCTGGGACTCGCAAAGGAATTGAGCGAGGTGGCGGTCCCAGAAATAACAAGAGGGGGGCACACGATGAACGACCTCAATCCACCAAACCAGTAAGGCCCGCGGCGAGCGAAGTCGTGTGGTTTTTGTTTATGCGGGGTAAGGAGAGTTGCCGATAGGAAGCCTCTCAGAAATATCGAAAATGCCCGTAGGCATGAAAAAGGTCAGGAGGACCAAACAATTATTCTGGTGGCTCCACAGAGAGAAAGAAAAGGTTTTGGAAGGAGGTTAAATATGGAAAGAGTCCATTCTCCGGCAATAGATCCTTGAGAGAAGAAA
>CAYMQW010000056.1:0-7597 GCA_964392595.1 uncultured Nitrospiraceae bacterium | reverse complement strand
GCCACCATAGGGTCAAAGAAAAAAATGTGAAGTACTGGCACTGTATGTGTCAGAAAAACTGCGGGCTCTCTTTCCTGTGAAAGAGGGCCCGTGGTGTTTGAAACAGTTGCAACGGCCAAAGACACTGACAGACCGTACATAAAAGGAGACGCTAACCTTTTATTGGGCAATACTCATGCCTGACCGTACACTTAAACTGCTTACTAAGGATACGGTTGTGCACTTCTTTTTAGAATGTGGGGGCCACAAGGAGCACCAAGAGGGTCTGGTCCTACATCGGGCGGCGCATGCATGCAATGACAGGAGTCTGAAGATAGGAGCGGGAAGGGTTGCGGCCCTGTTTGGGGCACTAGAAGATTTAGGGAAGACGAGTCAACTCAAGGACGTCGAAGCTCTCTATGAGCAACTGTTTCACAGCAAGATGCTGAGTATCCTAAGGGTTACAAATCAGCTCAATGCTATGACTAATTGGACAAGCGGGACAGATTGACATTGACCTGTGCGAGGACCATGGAAAAATTGGCAAAATCCATTTGGTTAATTGACTGATGCGATGGGCCTTTGTCCGCCACAATCAATCCCACGTGCTTCGTGTTGGCAAGTATTGGTCCCAGGAGACAAGGGCCCTCACCCCATTGCTGAATAAATTCTGACGAGATTCGGCCTGCTTTCATTTCTTCCAGTACACTCTCAATGTTGACTGTCTGAAAGCCACGACATGCGTTGGAAAACGTATGCTGGGATTTAAGCGTACAGCGAAAAAGAGGAAGTAACGGCTTCACCTGCTCACCATATCCTGTCCTAGGTTCTAGGAAGCCATTGCCTGGCGCCAGGAGCAGTAATACAACGCGACAAAATGTTCCTCCTGCATGTAATGCCTCTGCAGCCTCTTGAAGGAGTGCACTGGGGTCTGAAGTCAATTGGGCTTTAAGTGTGAACTCTTGAAGCCAGAGGAATGTGGCCGGGTTTGGTACTCCGGAATCAACAGATATGTTGGACGATTCCTGCTGTTCATTCTGAGGGGAGTCGGTACCGTGGTAAACTCCATTGGGTATATTCGTCGCTTCCCAAATTTCAGCAATGAAGTCCTTGATGTTCCTGGGTGAGTTCAGGGATTCCCATTCTGCGTGGGGCACGAAATAGTCCTGAGGAATATTCACCACATCCGATAATTGTGAGGCCTTTTTCATGGCGTTGATGGTAAGGGTTTTCAGATCACGGAGGGGAATGTTGAGCGCCTGGGGGATCCTCTTCAATATTTCTTCCAGTTTAGCTTGGGTGTGTGACGTGGGCCGAGAAAGGAGGCTATATCCCAACTGATTCGCACTACAGACCAATCCGACGAGCCTATCCTGTGGTTGATCCCAACTTTGAGTGCTGAGGTTTGGGGTGTTCTCAATGAGTTGACTAATCGTGCTGGGCAACCCCCATTTTTGAGCCATCTTGGCGCCTAAACTTCTCAAGGACTGCCCCAACAATTCTGTTTCCACGTTGTGCAGGCGGTCGGGTTCAAGGCGTCGGGTGGACTCCAAGATACAATAGATATCAGGTTGGTAATGCGCCAGCATGAGGTCTCCGAGGGTGTACAACATGGTGTTGGTGAAGAGGTTAGGGTTTTTGGGGAAATGGCCGGCTTCTTCTAATGCTTGAGCAGCAGTCGCGGAAACCAGGGCTCGGGCCAACACGCCTTGTACGAGTGTGGCGTTCCCTCCACGGTTACCGGCAAGCTCGATGAACTCGGCGCCTATGGCCATGGCGCGAATTACATCAAATCCAATGGTTTTGACGGCCTGCAGGGATGAGGTAACAGGCATGTTCGTATGATAAATTGCACTATTGGCGAGTCTAATGATTTTGGCCAGCAGGGCCTGATCATGCGTGATGACTTCACTGACATCATAAGCGCTGGAGGTATCATCTTCAGTGCAATCAAGAATGCCCTGACAACTTTGCCGAAGAATGGGAAAGTCGTCCCCTGTGTGGCTGAGTAATTCTTGAACTGGAGGAGAAGGACCACTGCTGATATGGGGGGAGACAGACATCGTCATGGATTCCCTTACACGAGTAAAGTGAAGAGGGATTATTACTGAGCCGACCACCTTGCCAACGCCTTGATCGCTCGTTGTTTATTTCGGACGGAATTGGAAGAACTTAATGTAAAACTGTTTCAGTAGGTGGAATTGCCCAATGTGGTGAAGTATGAGTTCCCATAACGCCCAGACCATTTGGAAATTAGGTAAACTCATATGTGACGCAGCCAAAGAGGGCTAGGTACAAGGACATTACTCTATTGCCTCAGGAGTGAAGGCTGGTAGGGAAATGTCTTTTTTTTATCCCGTCATAAGAAACCATCGTAATATTGACAAAAGGAAGCCCATTCCTATTCCCTTTAGGGGGAAACTGAGACACGAGTAGAGTGAATGCAAGTTTGGGATCTTTCAGAATAAACCTTTCTTTGCCCGATCGTACGTATGTCCCACCAATCAGTTCCGGTCATAGACATAGAACCTCTGAATAGCAGGAGCGTGAACCGAAAGGAAACGATCGATCAGATAAGGAAGGCCTGTCGAGACTGGGGGGGGGCAGATTGCCGGATATGATCTATCTGCAGATCTGATTTGCCGGGTATGGCGTGAGACAACACGATTCTTTGCATTACCCACTGCTGCGAAAGAGGCCTTGTCGCGCTCCAAAGACAACGCCCGTGGCTGGTATACCCGCGAGCTAACAAAGAACACTCGGGATATGAAAGAGGTGTTCGATTTTGGGTACACGCCCCCTCCCGACCTGCCGGACGAGGATTCAGCGAACTATACCAGAGATGAATTCAACCGGTGGCCGGACGCCAGTCTGTGCTCGGACTTCAGATCAACGATGTGGGAGTACTTTCGCGCGTGCGAAGGGATGGCCCTCAAATTACTTGAAGCCGTAGGGGAGGGCCTCGGCGTGTCATCAGCCTGTCTCACCAAAGATTTCGTCGGCAAGCACACGAGCTTCCTCCGGCTGAATTATTTTCTCAGACATGATCCGTTGCATATCGAACACCAAGCCTCGGCAACAGGGCATCTCGGCATTCATCATCATACGGATGCTGGTAGCACTGACCGTGCTTCTCCAGGACAATGTCGGCGGCCCTCAGGTCTGCTTCAACGGGGAATGGGTTTCCTCGGAGCCGGTAGACGGTGCCCTGGTGATCCACATCGGCGATATCGTCCAGGCCTGGAGCAATGATCTGTATCGGGCCCCACTCCATCGAGTGCTTGCCAGCGAACACCGCGACCGGTATAGCCTGCCCTTTTTCTTTAACCCTTCGTACGACGCTGAGTATGCGCCCCTCGAGGCGTTGACGAACGAAGGGTCACCTCCCAAATATCGACCAATCAATTGGAGCGAGTTTCGGTGGCAGAAACAGCAGGGCGACTACACACATTACGGCCAAGAAAATTAGATCTCGGAATACCGAATTGCGGGAGACGTTGGTTTCCGAAGAAAAGAGAGCATCTGGCCCATATCAGCAAAAACAAAGCAGGGGAAAGTCTGAATGTCCCGGTACGCCATTCTCAATGAAATCCGACAGCTTGATCCCCAACAGGACCACGAACGAATCGTCTTTCTGTCGACCTGCTATGAGTTTCCCTTTGATACGACGCGGGCACTGGAAATGGGTTTGTTCCGAACGTTTGGTGTCCCAAGCATTCCGGCTCTTCTGGATCGAACGGGAGAGTTCCAACGTCGGGCGCAAAGACGTTACGACGATACAGCCATCCTGGTGAGCGAGATGCTGGAATGGGGCTACAGCAGCGATCGGGGAAAACGGGCGCTTAGCCGGGTGAACCAATTACATGGCCGTTTTGATATTGCCAACGATGACTTTCTCTACGTGCTTTCCACGTTTATCTACGAGCCGATCCGTTGGAACGAACGATTTGGCTGGCGGCCGATGTGTGAGCAGGAACGGCTGGGGATGTTTTACTTTTGGCGGGAAATCGGTCGCCGCATGCACATCCAAGAGTTACCTGAGGACTACGAGACATTTGAGAGGTTCAGTCGCGAATACGAGCAGAAACACTACCATGACACGGAAACGAATCACCGCGTGGGGATGGCGACGGTGGAGCTCTTTGTCAGTTGGTTCCCTCGAATCCTGTCACCCATGGTCCGAGCCGTGATCTATGCTTTGCTGGATTCTTCTCTCATGGATGCCTTTGGTTTTCCTCAGCCACCTCGTGTTATACGTGGCCTGGTGCTTGTGGCTCTACGAGTCCGTGCTCGTGTCCTGCGTCGGCTTCCTCCTCGACGAAATCCTCGGCTGCGGACGGAAGCAACGCATCCCTCCCATCCTTCCGGTTATGTCATTGAGCAACTCGGCCCCCCAGGCACCACTTGATGCTATATCAAAATAGACGTAGTCCCTCATGTGCCCCGTCGTGCTTTTTTAGATTCACTTTCCAACGTGGTCGACCTGTTGTGAACGATGCTAAGGTGTTGCCTAAGACACAATATTTTTCTAGGAGGAACTTATGGATATCAATGTGTTTCGGGAGATGGTGCCAAGAAACCTGACGGGTTTTTGGGACGATATGGTCTTGGGGATAAAATTATGCAGGGCGGCGAGAATTTTGAAGAAGCAGTGGAACACCTTCGTGTCGCTGTCGAACTCGATCCCGTGCATGTTGCCGCACACTGCGCGTTGGGTCATGCGTGAGCGGCGCTAGGGAGGAACGAGGAAGCCAAACCGGTACTGAATGCGGGTATCGAAGCGGCCACATCAGGCCGTTCCAACGGAGGAGGAGATCTCGTTCCGGAGATGCGCTCGTTGATCAAGAATTTAGGATAATTCTTGGCTTCTAGTGATATCTTGTACTTTGTGGGGAGGCACCTTCCGGGCGCGCCATTGTACCAACCCATTTCTGAGGTCCGCTCGGTCCGTGGAGAGGGCAAGGGTGCGGGGAATCTCGAGAAACCCTACGCCGACAATAGAAATCCTGGCTCACAACTGCTTCACCTGCAAATACGCTTCATACCGCCGTTTGATTTCGCGAACGTACTTCACCGGTTCCGCGCCTCGGCAGTAGCCGTGGCGGGCTTGGCGGGCGTACTTGCGTTTCGAAAGTAAGAGAATCGCCTTCTCCACATTCCTAAACCAACGATTCGGATTCAGCCCCAGCTTCCGCGCCAACTGTCGCGCATCCCTCACATGCCCATGTCCGGCATTGTAGGCCGCCAAGGTAAACCACATCCGGTCTTCCACGGGCAGTTCCGGATCAAACCGATCCCGGACCCAATCGAGGTATTTTACCCCAGCATGAATCCCGTCGTCCGGCGTGCGAACATCGTGAAAGCCTATACTCTTCGCCGTTCGGGGAAGCACCTGCATCAACCCCACCGCGCCGGCCCAGGAGCGGGCATCGGGATTAAATCGACTTTCTTGATACATTTGCGCCACCACCAATCGCCAATCGAACCCAAATTGCCCGGCATATTGCTGTACCAAGCCATCGTAAGGTGAGAGTTCGCCTGTGTGGCTGGCCCGAAACTCGATGTGCGTGCGAATGGTGTGCGGGTTCTTAAAATATTTTTTCAATGTGATATTGTAAAACAACCCACGGTATTCCTTTTGCATGTATTGATTAATGGCATCGCGCAACTCAGGGTTAGAAACCCGCATGGCCCAGCCATGCGATTTGGGATCGGACACCGGAAATGCTGCACGAATGTCCTCCCGCCACGTCAATTCAATATCGAGGAGATGGCTGTCCGCCACGGTCAAGTCGTATTCACCTGTGGCGACCTTCGCAATAATCTCTTCGGTTTCGAGACCCTCGGGTGCGGCTTCCAAGGTCAGCGCAATGCCTTGGCCTTTCAGCGCCTCAAGCGTCTGCCAATACGAACTGCTGCGACGAACTACAAAGGTACGACCAGCAAAATCCTCTGGTCCCTTCAGTCGATCGTCCGGTTCATCAGCACGCGTCACGACAATTTCAGAGGCCTTGAAATATGGACGAGAAAACGCCACACCCTGCGCTTCCCGCTCAGAAGAAATCGTCATCGAGGCGGCAATCACATCACCCTTCCCTTCCAACAACCACGGGATTAGATCCTCCCGACTCGGCGGTACTACCATTTCCACCAACAGCTTGTGCTTCTTGGCAAAATGCCGCGCGAGTTCATATTCAAACCCCAATAATTCCCCACGCCACAAGAAATAGGTCGCGGGATTATTCCTGGTGAGCACCCGCAACACACCATGTTTCTTTATGCCCGCGAGATCCTCGCGCGACACCGAAGGCCGAGAATGAGCCAGCTTCGCCTTAGTTAAAAACGTATTCAGGGCCGCGAGGAGAGCAGGAGAGTCAGGGCGTACCCCCCATGCCACCGGACGTTCCTCCGTCAAATCAAACGCCGACTTCAGATCAGTGCGATACGTGAGCACTGCGGGCATCAAATTGCTGTCTGCCACGGTCACATCAAAGTCGCCACGGGCCACGCCATCCAGAATTTGCTCCAGATCCAAATGCGCTGGCGCTTCCTGCACCTGAATGCCGGGGTATTTTTTCTTTAAGCCCAACGCTGTATCCCAAAAAGAAGACGAGCGTAGAACAACAATTGTTCGGCCCTTCAAATCGGCCGGCTTGGACAAGGTTTCGTCAGATTGCCGTGTGACCAACTGTTCCCGAACAATTGTCACCGGGACCGAAAAAGCAATGTGTGTTTTCCGCTCTGGCGTCACCGTAAAGTTGGCCGCAATCAAATCTCCTTTGCCTTCTAATAGGGAAGGAATCAATTCATCAAGCCCATTCACCGTCACTTGAGCCAGCTTCAAATCCAACGACGAAGCCAAAGACTCCAGCAACTCCTCTTCGAGATCATGCGGAAACCCTTGCCGAGGAAGATGCTCAACAGAAGCATGCGGTGGACTCAACACACGTAAATACCCACGCGAAGTGAGCGCGGAGAGGTCACCGGTTTCCAGATAGGTTGGAGCTGAAGCAACAAACGCAGAAGGTGTGGGAGAGTCTTGAGAACCTTCCTCAGCCTCGCATCCGCTTACCAGGAACCCAACCGTCAATGCTAGGCAAAAGTGAAGGAAGGCGATCAAGGGAGAAAAGTGAAAACCTGTTAACGGCTTAGCTATAGGATTCATATCCCACAGTGTACAGAGAAAATGTTGAAAAAGAAAAAGTGGATAAACCAAACGCCATCTGGCTCAATTCATTGGTCAGTCTTACAATGATTGAAACACGTGTGGATAAGAAATTTTGGTTCCTATGAATTCATTTGGAATGAATTTTTTCTGAGGGTGGCTCCTTTTTCCTTCTGAATTAAAAAATCAAAACTTATACCCGATACCAAGCCCCCATATTCTAAAAAAATGTGCACCATTTGTGCAGAAAACGGTCGGCCCCGAATAGCGACATGTGACCCCAGAAGAACTTGAAGTCCTTCTTGCGCAGGTCGCTTCTCTCTTTTCTCAAGAAGAAAGGGCGGGAATGTACAATCAACGAAATCGAACCTCAAAAAAACTTAGGTCAAGCAACGGTTAACCTAGAAACGGCAGTTGGGCGCAAAAAAGCCGTGTAAGCTATTGGTGTGCATG
>CAYMQW010000055.1:0-9360 GCA_964392595.1 uncultured Nitrospiraceae bacterium | reverse complement strand
CTTGGCGCACCTAGCAAAATACAAAAATGTCTCATCACCACAAAGGTGACCACGACTTTTTGTATTTCACCATGCACACCAATAGCTTACACGGCTTTTTTGCGCCCAACTGCCGTTTCTAGGTTGAACGAACGTACGAAGTCTGGAAAGATTCGGATTCAACAAACCTTAGGGTTCGCGCAAGCATAACGTCCCCCGTGTGCGGGCTGAGATGCCTGCCTGCCAAGGCGCAAGGACTGCGCATACTCCTCCCATGGAAAGGATGAGTAACACCGCCAGACTGGATTGATCGACGCCCAAACGGGGAAAGTTATTCTTGCAAAAACCCTTAGAGGATCAGCTGGGAGTAGAAAAATCTACTCCCAGCGATGGTTGGAAGATGAGATAGGCTACTTCTTTTTCTTGACTGGTGCTTTTTTCTTAGCCGTGGCTTTTTTCTTCGCTGGTGCTTTTTTCTTAGCCGTGGCCTTCTTCTCAGCCGGCGCTTTTTTCTTCGCTGCCGCCTTTTTCTTGGCAGGTGCCTTTTTCTTGACCGGCGCTTTCTTCTTTGCCGGCGCTTTCTTCTTTGCTGTCGCCAATACGCTCACCCCCTTTCCTGACTTAAGTTAAAAACCTGTCCAACTATCCGTTCGAGTCTCTCACGATAAAGGACAACAGAAAAAACCCCTTTTTGGAATCTATGTGAATTCTGTCCGCTATCATACGCTGCTAATTTTCCAAAACCTCTTTCATTCCTCCGCTTACCAAATCCTCCGCAAAAAAAACTTCAGGAATAGGTGGCCCTACTCTCGACAGCACTGTTGGAGGAAATAGGAATACCAAATGGTTTAAAGAACGCAGGGGATTGGCCACTTGCTCCATATCTTAGCCGTGGAGTTTCTAACTCGGTCGATTCTTGTCCCTGCTGGCAATTGACTCACCTCCCTGTGAGTTAGGACCTGAGAGCGTCACCCCGCCCGTGTGAGGGGTCGGTCTGGTTCATCCAGGCCTTCAAATGTATTCGGTGCAACTTTTCGAAATCGCGGATCTCGTTTTAAGGATGTCGAAACGGAAGTCACGGGAGTTTTTCCTCGAATTTGCATTCCCCCATCCAATAGACGTTGACACAGTTCTTTCGCATGCATGGGCCGTTTAATTCCTCGCAGAATTTTGTACGCCGCGTCAGACACACTCATACCGACATATTTGCTTCGCCCGAGAAGGATCTCCCGTGATTGGTCTGTTACGTCCGTACCCGGCACCGGCGAAGATCCGGTTTCACCTGCAAGGATTTGACTCGAAAGACTGCCAAGTTTCGCCTTATCGGCTTCCACACGGTATAGGGTTTTCGCCAACTCCAGGTATTTCTCAATGGTCGCAATTTCTTCATTGAGTCTCTCCCTCTTTTTTTTCAGATCTTTGAGCTTGCTTTCATACGCAGTAATCCGTTGCTCTAGGCCAACGACAATGTCTTTCAATTCGTCTTTTTGATCTTCCATAAGCTTGCTTTACATACTTGCTTGCTTGCTTTTAACATTCATGCATACATGTGTCAATGAAAAGTTTTAAAGAAATTATCTATTACATTAGCACATCTTTTGAGTTTCATTAAAAAATATATCTAGGCATCTACGCAAGCACTAAAAGAAGTTTGTATTTTTTATTTACACATATCAAAATTTTAATACTTACTAGAATTAATACTTGCAAGCCAACATTTAGTAGTCGACAGGCCATGGATACTATTAGTTGCATGTAAATTTTTCCATACTCATCTTTTGAGCAGGATGAATCTAGAATGGTCTGTTTGATAGATTCAATTTGCAAATATGTGGAGGGCTATGATTTCCCGTTTTCTTGTTGAAAAACACTTTGCTATAGTAAGTTCATCCCATGACCACTTTTCAATCGCTACCAATTATTTCGCATTCTGGTCTCAATTTGTTGGCCCTGAGCTATCATGAAACATCGGCTTTGGTTGATAAATTGAGGTGGCCAGCCTTCAAAACCCAACAGATTCTACAGTGGCTCTACCAACACCGGGCCAGAAAAATCGATTCGATGAGTAATCTTTCCAAGAAAGATCGTGAACGTCTGCAATCCATCGCGACCATTGGTCGAGTTCCATCTCCAACCGTCGTTCGTTCTCAAGATGGAACGCGCAAGCTATTGTTTTCTTTGGAAAATGGGGTTCTTATTGAAAGCGTTCTGATCCCTGATGAGCCGAGGTTGACGTTGTGTATTTCGACCCAAGTGGGCTGTACAGTTGATTGCCGATTCTGCTTGACCGGCCAAATGGGGTTAAAGCGCAATCTGAAGGCCCATGAAATCGTGGATCAGGTGATGACCGCTCAAGACCTTCTTACTGAAGGTGAACGGATCACCTCATTGGTGTTTATGGGTATGGGTGAACCCTTAGCCAATATCGATGCTGTCACGGAAGCCATCACACGTTTGACGAATACCCAATGGGGACTAGGTATCCCTGCTAGACGAATCACCATCTCCACAGCCGGGCTCGCACCTCGACTCCAAGCCATAGCCGGGTTAGGTGTCAATCTGGCCATTTCCCTCAATGCCACGACCAATGAACAACGAGATCACTTGATGCCGATGGTCAACAAGCTTCACCCGTTGCCAGAACTATTGAAGGCCTGCCGAACCTACCCATTGGGTCCCGGGCGGCTCTTGACGTTTGAATATGTACTCTTAAGCGGAGAGAACGATTCGCCTGAAGACGCCAAACGACTGATTCGCCTGCTTCGAGAAATCCGGTGTAAAATCAACCTGATCCCGTTTAACGAATTTCCCGGCAGCTTGTTTCGCCGTCCCTCAGATGAGGCGATAGAGAAATTTCAATCAATCTTGAGACACAGTCGGTATGATGTCTTTCTAAGAAAAAGCCGCGGGCGGGATATCTTGGGAGCTTGCGGCCAACTCGGGAACATCCCTCCATGAATTTTTGCTAGGAGAGCGTGTTGAATATTTTATTCCAATAGCCAGTCAAAGCTCCCTATGAGCTAAAGATCATCAAATGGAGGGAATGTTGAAAAAAGCCGCCAGCGGCGTTCTCGCTCTTTTGCCGTGCTCACGTACATGAGTACGCTCCGCGAGCCAAAGGGCTGAGGCCTTGCTGGACGGACTTTTTTGAGCATTCCCTGCCCACATGAAGTTACACTTTGAATAGTCCGACAAGGAGCCATATGAAGATGCTCACCCTTCCAACGATCCCACAAGACCTCCAACAGAAAACTGAAAAACTTGAAACGATCTTTCGAGAAATGGGTGCTGTGCTTGTGGCTTTTTCCGGGGGCATTGATAGCACATTGGTCCTCAAACTGGCTTACGACACGTTAGGCAACCAGGCCATCGCGGTTGTAGCCGTTTCTCCAACTTTTCCTTTGGAAGAGCTCGAAGACGTTCGAAAGATCAGTCATGAAATTGGAGCGAACCTCATCACGGCACATACCAATCAACTCGAGATAGCCAGTTTCGTTCGCAACGATGCCTCACGATGCTACCATTGCAAAACGGACCTGTATCAACTCTTCGACCCCATCAAACTTGACACCGGAATCAGCACGGTAATTGATGGGACGAACAGCGATGATCTTGGTGATGACCGTCCTGGCATTCAAGCTGCTCGCGAACATGGCGTTCGCAGCCCCCTTGTTGAAGCTGGTTTCACCAAAACTGATGTTCGCGCGCTTGCTCAACATCTTGGATTGTCCAACTGGGACAAACCCGCAGCCGCCTGCCTATCATCTCGCATTCCTCGTGGATTGATGATTACAAAAATGAACCTTCAGCGAGTAGAACAAGCGGAGATAATTCTCAAACAGGAAGGCTTCCGTCATGTACGGGTCCGCGATCATGAGGGAATCGCACGAATTGAAGTTGATCGACAGGAAATCGACATGTTCTTCGATTCTGGACGGAGAGAGCGAATCACCCATGGCCTTAAAGGCCTAGGCTTTCGGTGGGTAACCGTAGATCTGGAAGGGTATCAAGTTGGTGGTGGAAATTCGAAGTGAGGAGAGCACTCTACCCCACTCTATTCTCGTGCGGCCTTGAATCAATTCAAAGATCGACAACACCTTATAATCCCTGATCATCAGTCAAGGCAGCTCAAATCAGACAAGGGGAGTTCGGCCAGATCAGGCCTGGCCGGACACTGAATGATCCGCCGACACGGCTTGTAACGCCTCTTGTGCAAGACGACGGTTGTCTTCATCCGACAAGCTTCGTCCCAGCACCTTCTCGGCAACCAGCAATGCCAAGTTCGCGGCTTCTCCTCGAATATCCTGAAGAGCTTTTCGTCGTTCGCGTTCAATCTCTTGCGTAGTCTCAGCCTTGATCCGCTCTGATTCGGCACGAAGGCGCTGCTCATTTTCTTCAAGCATGCGCTGGGATTTGTTCCGCGCCTCCGCCAAAATAGCTTCCGCTTCCTGAGCCGCGCTTCGCAACTTGGCTTCGTATTCCTGCAATCTCTGGTCAGCGGATATCCGACTCTGTTCGGCCTGATCAATGCTGTCACGAATTTTTTGTTCGCGGGCTTCAAGCGCCTCCAGAATTGGAGGGAACGCAAACTTCGACAAGACCCATAAAAGAATCCCGAACGAGATCACCTCCCAAAAGATCAGGGATGAGAAAAACTGAGTATCAAATTGCGGCATAGTGTCTGAGTCCTATTTTCTCAGCCCCATGATAATAAAGGCGATGACCAACCCGTACAGCGCAATCGCTTCGACCAACGCGAACCCGATCCACATATACTTTCCTACACGGGCTTCAGCTTCTGGTTGGCGAGCTACGGCTTCAATCATTTTTCCAAAAATATATCCAATCCCAACACCGGCACCGGCAAACCCAGCGGCTGCCAGTCCCATTCCCAATAATGCTGAAGCTGCAGAATCCATGGTGTGTGTATCCCCCTCGTGAAATCGTGAATAAGTGAACGTGGTTTTTCTAATGTTCAGTTTAATGAAGATGAAATGCATCGGCCATATAGACGCAGGTCAAGATCGTGAAGATATAGGCCTGAATAAACGCGATCCCCAATTCCAATCCATAGAGCACCACGGTGAAGGAAAAGGGAAGCCATCCAATGAACAACCCACCGCTAATCGTAAGGCCAAAGAGCACCCCAAGAATGACATGCCCAGCGGTCATATTGGCAAACAACCGCACCGCCAACGAAATAGGACGAGCAAGCTGGCTGACAATTTCAATCGGTACCATCAAGGGCAAAAGCCATCCGGGAGTTCCTGGCGGGACAAGAATCCCTAAAAACTTCAGGCCATGCAGCTTGAACCCAATCAGTAAACTTAATCCATACACCCCAAGGGCAAACACTCCCGTCACGACTAATTGGCTGGTGACGGTGTACGCTCCGGGAATGAGGCCTAACAGATTGCAAAATAAAATGAATAAAAACATGGATGCGATCAATGAAAAATATCGCATGCCCTCGGGCCCCATTGTATCGAGAATAATCCCTCGAATAAACTCCACCATGATCTCCGCCATACTTTGGAGTTTGGTTGGGACCAAGGACCCTGAGGATCGGGCCTTTGTCAAAAACAGAATAACGACCCCGACCACGACAAACATCATGACCACGGCCTTGTTGATCGAAATATCCAGACCAAACAGGGAAAGCGGAATATATGTATGAAGCTCAAATGGGTGGAGTGGATTATCCAACGGGACCTCGGTTTCGGATCTGCCTTATTTAATGAGAAGAGTTATCCCAACGCTGGGCCATTCGATAAGCGTTTCGAATACCCGTAATTAGCCCAAGCACTAAACCCACCACTAACCCCCAAGGTGTTGAGGAAAGCAAATAGGTGTCAACAAGCCAACCCAGCCCACCACCAACGATCAAGGCAGCAATGAGTTCTGTTCCCACTCTCATAGCCTGCCCCAAACCTGCAAACATGGGATCTTGAGACGAAGGCATAGGATTACCCCACCAAATCGGGCGCACCATACAAACAAATCCTTTTCATGTTGTCAAGCAACTATTTGCCCGGTTCGCCTTGGTCATGAAAGTCTCCTTGAACGAAAGAAAGGCTTTCCTAATCCAGGGCATTCCCGTTATGATAATCCATTGGGGGGGGCAGTCATGCGCCACGTTAGCTTGTTTCTTTTCATTCTGTGGGTCCTACCCATTCCGTTAGGTATCAGCGGTGGCGGGGAAGACCTCCAAGATCTCTCCGGGCAAGTGATCCCTCTGGTTTCCTCAGGCCAAGCAAATTCTTTCATGAACGGGGGAGAACTGTTTTCACAAGGAAGTTTGACGTCCCGTAGTGATATTCAATACACCGTACGAGTTAAAAACCAAACCGGTGACCCGGTCATCGGATCGTCACTCATCGTCGTGATCGAACAGATTATGGATGTTGCCAGGACCCAAGATGTTGCTTCACGCCTCGAAATCCTTGACCCTGATGGCCAAACCAATGAGGGAAAACCGTTTTTCCATCTTCCAAAAGGAGCCGCCGAGGACTTGGCTCCCTTTGGGATCAGCGATCCCATTCACGTTCACATTCGGAACCCTGACCTGCTCAGGCTTTCGCCCCCAACATTTAGCATCCATGGCATTCGCCGGACTGAACCAAAGCAAATTGAGGATCTCCGAGAGGCCCTCATCCAAAAAGGCATTCTTTCGCCAGATGAGGCCACAGACCTTCTCGGCGCTCCTCCACCCAATAAACCCTGATCCACGATAACCATGGGGCACCCATTTCTTCTTCCCCCAACTTCGTCGGTTGACGAAACCAGTCTGTTTCCCCTTGTCCATTCACAGCCTCTGTTGGGACAACATCCCTTCGAAATGTATCAGCGTATTGCCTCACCCACGCGACCGTCCTTCCTACTTGAAAGCGGAAAGGGCCGAACCGATCTGGCCCGCTACTCGTTTGTAGCCAGTGATCCCTACCTGGTCTTCTCCGGTACAGACAACAACTACGAGGTTCGTACCCAAAACACCGTGACTCGAGAGTCAGGCAATCCACTCCAGGCCTTGTTCCAATTACTCCGCACCTCGAAGCTTCCTCGATCAGCAACACTTCCCCCGTTTATTGGCGGAGCCGTGGGGTTTTTCAGTTATGACTGCGTTCGGCAATTCGAGCGTTTGCCGACCATCGCGACGAATGACTTGTGTCTTCCCGACATGGAATTTCTTTTCGTTGATCTCCTCGTCGCCATTGACCATGCAACCGATACCCGCCATCTCATTTTCACCCCATCCCCCGAACGCTTGCAATCGGAATCTCATGATACACTGCTCCGAGAAGGAAACGCGCGTCTCGCTGAACTTGAAAGCCAACTCCGCTCTCCGATAAAACCCAGCCATGGACTCACTCCCGGTGCTGCCCCTCGCACGATTGAAGCCAATCAAACGCGCGCCGACTATATCCAGCGAGTCCAACATTGTCAGTCATTGATTGCCTCCGGAGATATTTATCAGGCGAACTTGTCTCATCGCTTCTCAATCGACCTAGACCAAAGCACCGGGCAACCAACACAAGAAACTGGCCAGGCCCTCTATGACCGGCTGCGACACGTAAACCCTTCTCCATTTTCCGCGCTCTTGGCAACCGACCAATTCACGTTGGTGTCTTCCTCGCCCGAGCGACTCATTCAACTCCGGGGCAATCGCGCGTCCACTCGACCCATTGCCGGTACTCGACCACGGGGACGCACCGCTCCAGAAGATCAACGATTCACAGCAGACTTGCTCAGGAACAAAAAAGAACGGGCGGAACATCTCATGCTAGTTGACCTGGCACGAAACGATTTAGGCCGAGTGTGCGAATACGGATCGGTACGAGTGGAAGAATTTATGACCGTCGAGCACTATTCTCACGTTGCCCATTTGGTATCAGACGTCTGTGGAAACCTTCGCCCCTCATGTAGCACACAAGACCTCATACAGGCCGTATTTCCCGGCGGCACCATCACAGGCGTGCCCAAAATACGCTGCATGGAAATCATCGAGGAGCTGGAGCCCGTGCGTCGAGGGCCATATACCGGATCAATTGGCTATCTCAGTTGGACGGGCGACATCGATCTCAACATCATCATTCGTACGCTGCTTCTCTCTCAAGGTCACGCGTACGTGCAGGTAGGAGCTGGGATCGTCGCAGACTCTATACCTCAACGCGAATACGAAGAGACCTTGCAGAAAGCCCAGGCTCTCTTTCTGGCATTGCAGTAGTTTTCATCCCTTCATGGTTTTGATTATGTGGGTGTACTTGAACAAACAATTTGTCGAGGATGACCAAGCCAGAGTTTCGGTATTTGATCGCGGCTTTCTCTTCGGCGACGGGGTTTTTGAGACGCTTCGAGTGCGTGACCGACGCCCACTGTTTCTCGATCGTCATCTCCAGCGATTACGACAATCGTGCGAATCGATTCGGCTTTGCCTTCCCACCCCGGAACCGCCTTGGGATACGCTTCTTCGAGAACTTGTCGATCGCAATCACCTGGAACACACGATGATTCGTATCACGATCACAAGAGGGGTTGGAGGCCTCGGTCCCGACCCTTCCGGATGTTCAAACCCAACAATCGTCATATTTCCCAGGCCACTGCCTCAGTTGACGAAAGACCAACATGACCAAGGAGTGAGCCTCACCATTCTCACCACACGGCGACAACCGTCCAGCGCCCTTCCATCGCATGTGAAGTCGCTCAATTACCTGAATAATGTTCTGGCCAAACAAGAAGCGAATGAGGCTCACACATTCGATGGCCTTCTGTTGAACACCGACGGGCATCTCGCCGAATGCACGACCAGTAAT
This sequence comes from uncultured Nitrospiraceae bacterium, assembly GCA_964392595.1. Taxonomy (GTDB): domain Bacteria; phylum Nitrospirota; class Nitrospiria; order Nitrospirales; family UBA8639; genus Nitronereus. The sequence goes on along the minus strand of CAYMQW010000055.1, from coordinate 571 downwards.
ATGTTCTTTGTCAAAAACCAGCGTCTTCACACCCCATCGCTCCAATGCGGAATTCTTCCGGGAATCACGAGAGGAATTGTTCTGGAATTGGCACAAGCCAACGGCATGGTCGTTCAAGAAGGCACGTATCGCCCCGAAGATCTTTTGGATGCCGATGAATGTTTTTTAACGAATACCGGATTTGGAGTATTGCCTGTTGGCACCATCGACACCAAACGGTTCACGTCACACAAGTCAGGATCAGTAACTAGAACCATTCAGCATATGTACGAAAATCGCATTGCTTCAATCTGAAACGCCTCTACCCACTCTCGCAGGAGAATTTTTTTATGCGGGGTTTCGCCCCCCGCGCGGCGAGATCCTTTTGTTTCGGCAAAAGGACCCAAAACCATTTCCGTCCGTCCGCGGCCCTACGGGTCCCTCCGCCTCCGTACCGAATCAAGATGGCGAGGGAACTCGCTCCGCTCAAACAACCCTCGCCGAGAAGCCGATTCGGGACGGCGGCGAAGCCACGCCCGAAGACTTCCTATGGTGTTGTCAAGCCCCTGTATTTACGCAGTTGCACGTAGGT
>CAYMQW010000054.1:0-9549 GCA_964392595.1 uncultured Nitrospiraceae bacterium | reverse complement strand
TAAGGATGATCTGGTTGGACGTTCTCAACAGCCGGCTCGTTGTGCGTTCATCGCGCGGTATGCGTGGCTGCGGAAGACGTTACACATTTCCGAACAAGAGATTCCCATCAAATTCTGTGACCGGTTTGAACGCTGGTTTGCTGAATTTCATGCCGAATCAGTCACCCTCATCTTTGCATCCGCATTTATGAACAATCCATCTTCAATGTTTGGCCATACCTTTCTCCGAGTCGATCAAGCGGGGCAAACACCACAAACCCGCATTCTGGCTTCCACCATCAATTATGCGGCAGATGTTCCGCCGGATGCGGGGATTGCGTTTGCCTTTAAAGGGATTGCGGGACTATACCACGGGTATTTTTCCACGCTGCCCTACTACATGAAAGTCAAAGAATATCGTGATTTGGAAAACCGAGACATTTGGGAGTACCGGTTGAATTTTTCGAAAGTGCAGATTCGCAAACTTCTCATGCATGCGTGGGAAATGGGGAATGCGTACTTTGACTATTTCTTTTTCAAAGAAAACTGTGCCTACCACATTCTTGGTCTCTTGGAGATGGCCGACCCTCGGCTTCACCTGAAAGAGCAGTTTCGTTTTTGGACGATCCCCGCGGATACGGTGCGGATTTTAACGAACCAGGATGGGGTTGTCGCTGAGGTGACTTACCGGCCTTCACGGAGTACGAAGTTCATACGGGAACGGGAACAGCTATCCTTCTTGGAAAGTGACTGGTTTCATCAAATCGTCAATGATCCTGGTCAAATCACCACTCCGGCATTTCGAACGATTTCGGCTTTGGAGCAAGCCAGGGTCTTGGATCTGTCCTCAGATTATTTCCGTTTCAAAAGTATGGAAGACCCCGGTCAGGCTCCAGAATTAATGGCCGTCACGCAACAGGTCCTTCTCGCCCGCAGTGAGTTAATCCTGACTCCAGCTGCCGTTCCTATTCGTCCCTTTACGTTGCAGCCTGAGAGAGGTCATGGTACCTCCCGATTGAGCGTGGGGGTTGGATGGCGTGACGATGATTTTTTTGAGGAAGTGGCGTTGCGAGCCGGCTATCATGACCTGCTTGACCCTGAAGCCGGGTACACGCCGGGTGCACAAATTGAAGTGCTCGGCTTGCACCTGAGGCATTACGCCAAGCGCGCCCAGTTCAGAGTTGAGCGGTTTACGCTCCTGGATATTGTGTCGTTGGCACCAATGGATGCGTTCTTTCATTCACCGTCTTGGAAATTCAAGATTCAACAGGAGACCGTACGGTTTGAGACCTGCCGGTATTGCAGCAGTGGGAATCTCAATGGAGGTGTCGGGGCGGCTGCTCGATGGTCAGGATTTGGCAAGCCAGTGTTCTTTGGATTTGGCGAAATTGATGCCAATGTGTCTGACGCGTTTCAGCGCAATCATCGTGTAGGCGGAGGCGGTACATTGGGCATCCTGACTTCTCCTCATGCGCGATGGGGGATTCTCGTATCCACCACGTATCTGAATTTTCCCCTCGGCGACCGATCCGATGACACTCGTGTGTTTTTCAGCCAGCGTGTCACCCTTGCCCAAAACCTCTCTGCACGCATGGAGTATCGTCACCGCGATGACGATAAAGAGTTGATGTTTTCGCTGCAGGCATTTTTTTGAGGTTGCGAATCTTTTGATGCTTCCATGAAAAATCCCGTCGCATGCAACAAGGAAGCGCAAGCTTAAAATGCCACAAATATCTGCACAAGCCGTACTCGATTGGATTTGGGTAGAGTAGAGTACTGGTGCTCTACTCTACCTATTTCAGACCATTGAGCGTCTTCCAATTTTTGTAGAAAATTCCTTTAATACTGTAAAAGATAACACGCAGCTTAGTAATTAGTGTCTGAGAGAAAACACCGTTTTTTTTCTGGCATGTTCACGGATGTTTTTCCAAAAATTCTCTTCGGCCTCCGATTCTCATGCCCACGAACGTCTTTTTGGTTCTCCGTTCATGTCATATCCTGGGTGGAAGCCCTCACCATGCGGTCGCCGTCGATTCGGGACAGAGCACGAATCATGGACGAGAAAGACCGTTCGTGAGCAGGCGATGAGGAGGCCGAAGAGAGGTGTTGGGAAAATATCCCGGACCATGCCCGAAAAAAAACGGCGTTTTCTCTCAGACACTATGTATGGATACCGCCATTTTTTTTTACAACCCGCTGAGGACCCGATTCCATTCAGTTATCTGATACACTCGAAGATTGCTGGCATCCAGCACATGACTTTTCCTTCCCTACAGCAGTAGAATAAATCCCCATCACGCACCAACAGGAAAAATTATGAGCGGCATACTATACATTGTTAGTACCCCAATCGGGAACCTCGAGGATCTCACCTACCGGGCACACCGCATTCTTCAAGAAGTCAGCATTATCGCGGCAGAAGATACGAGGCATACTCAAAAACTCTGTGGTCATTATGGAATTACAACTACGCTGACGAGTTATCACGACTTCAACAAAGAACACAAAACCCCGGTGCTTTTGGAAAAACTTCAGGAAGGACAATCAATTGCCTTAGTTTCTGATGCAGGAACCCCTTTAATCTCTGATCCGGGATACTATCTCCTGACTCATGCTATTTCCAAAAATATTCCCATTGTGCCGATTCCTGGCCCATCGGCCATTCTCGCAGCTCTTGCCGCATCGGGCTTACCCACAGACGCCTTTCGCTACGAGGGATTTTTGCCAAAAAAGTCCGGGGCCCGCTCTCGAATGCTACAAACCTTAGCGGAGGAGCCGCGAACCATTATCCTCTTCGAGACACCCCACCGTATTAAAACGACCTTATCTGAAATGCAAGAAATTTTTGGAAATCGTCAATTAACTATGGCCCGCGAGTTAACCAAAACTTATGAGGAATTTATTCGAGGAAGTGCGGAGGAAATTTTGACAAGGTACGGAACTCAAAAGCCAAGAGGAGAAATAACTCTGGTTATTGCAGGCAGACCAAAAACGAAAAGGCAATCAAAAAGAAACATGGCCGTTAAGGTCCTGTAAAAAAAATAACTTAGACATCTCGCCTCCCATCTTCGGGCAATCTTTGAACGCGCCTCAATCGAAAAAACCTCAACATAGGCATGCTATACATCGGCTGTTTCTCAATCGCTACGTCAAAATCCGACCCAAATCTGAGCGCGATTTTGTCCAAGATATTTTTTCACAGGCCCTAATCCTCACCTTTCTGAATCAGCACTCGATGACTTGCCCCAAGCTGATCCTGAGTGAGAATGGTATGTCCTTCATTTTCTACGCTCTGAGGGACATTCCTTATCGGATCCCCATCATCTAAAATCACCGCTAAAATTTCTCCTGCAGACATCGTATCTAATTTCAATTTTGTTTTAACAAAATTGTACGGACAAATTACACCCCGCAGGTCTAACTCAATCTGGGCTTTAATCTTTTGATTCATGACTCAGTTTCCAGGGCTGTTGAAAAAGACCGTCAGCGGCGTTCTCGGGACTTTGTCGAGCTTCGCGCTCACAGACCTGGCACTCTTCGCGCCATTCGCCCTCACGGTACTCCATGTACGCTGCGCGGGGCACCAAATCCCCTGCGGCCTGGACAGCCTTTTTCAACAGTCCCGTTCCGCAAGACCCAAATATACGAGTATTCCCTGCACCCTACGTTACAAAGAAAAGGAGCATGCCAACGTAAGGTTGGCACGCTCCTAAACAACCACAAATTAAACCGCTAATTACTGAACCGTACCCTTGTAGAAATTGTTCCGATTGGACCCGTAGTCCGTGGCGATGGTGGTAGACGAACGCTTGTTGAGCGTGTCTGGTTGTGGAGCGCATTGCCAGCAAGGACCGATACCAGTAATCACGCCGACGCTGGAGGTGATACCGCCCTTCACAGCACCTTCTTGAATACCACCTTCTGGAACTCCCGTATACCCTGCATGGGGTGCGGATACCATGAAAATTCGTCGAATCTGGGCGTTGGCCTAAACCACCACCGAAATCTGGATTGTCTGCACCACCCAACAATTGGGAACTTTCGATAACTTACACACCCTCTACCATCCTACGACCGGTACTAAACTTGTGTGTGCCATTAGATTCCTGTCTCACCGTTACCGACACATAGTCACCCTTTCCGATGGCCCTTAAATTTTCGAGGTTAGTGTTTTCATTAAAATACAGGATCTGTCAATTAAGACCCCCACGAAGGGTTTGTCGTTCATCGTGAGAACTTCCGCCCATGTCGATCCACATCCGTCCGCTAGATAAATCTACGCCAACAACCTCTCCATGAACGGTTTCTGGCATTGACAAGTACCGTAACATGTCACCCTGATCCAGAACCCGAGATCTATCGCCAACACCTTGGGAATCTCCAACACCCGTACCGTAACCAACGTGTTGCGGCGCACGCTCTTGCGCCATTGCCATGCTAACTGAGCCTGCAAGAATTATAGCTGCTCCAAAATACCCTAACTTCCGCATGGGGCTCTTCCTTGGAAGGAAATGTACGTTAATAATCAAAAATTAATGCCTTTATGAATGATACCTATTGAACATTTTATTTAAAATCCAAAAGTTTGTAACTTTTGTGATGTCCTCAAGCGCTGTCAAGAGGATTTTTCCTTGAAAATATCTCGAAACACATTAAAATTGGCTGACAAAACCTCCCACTTTCATTTTGGGTTATAAACCTATTTATTTCTTGAGTCCAGCCATCATTCCATTGAAATATCTAAGCATCTGAAATTAATCAACATTAATGGTGCCCGGACCGAGGGTCGAACTCGGACTCCCTTGCGAGAACCAGATTTTGAGTCTGGCGCGTCTGCCAGTTCCGCCATCCGGGCATTGGTTCATAACCCCAAGTTTCTAACATGATCCCCTAGTCACGTCAATGAATGACTCATGAGCTTTTCAGAATTGAATTTCCCATGATATGATTTAGTTCGTTCCAATCATGAGCCATTAGCATGAATCGTTTTTATAGAGTAAAAAAAGGAGAAGGTCTATGCCTGAGATTCAATGTTTACGTTGCGAAAAAACCGCGGAAATGATGACTGAAAACCTGTTTTTGGGAAAATTGGAAGAAGAATTCAAAAAAAGTGTCTGTGGGGCATGTTGGGCCGAGTGGACGAAGCCTGGTGGAACCAAGACCATGGTCATCAATGAATACCAGCTTAACCTCGGAGATGAAAGCGGTCGCGCCGCGCTCAAAAAACAAATGCGGGCCTTTTTTAAACTACAGGACGCCGAAGTTGAATTTAAGGATTACCGAACCTGAAAACAGGTTGCTCGCGCCCCCTCAGGGAAAGACTAATACAAGATCCCCGCCGCAAGTAGGCGGGGTATTCAGCGGAAGTGCTATTTGTTTTGAGGCACCACGGTTTCTCAAGCTCTTCCCTTTGTTCGGTAACGTAGCAAAGCTACGGGGAATAGGGTTGATTGAAACGCCTTTTCGTCAAAACGAAGAGGGAGGCAGGATTTGTTTTTGCAACCGGACTAGAAAGTTTTGGCAAATGGACGCACCGCTTGGAAAAGGAATCTTTCTAATCGCAACCCCCAGCCTTCGGGAGCCAAACTTCCGCCAAACGGTGGTGCTGCTCTGTGAGCATGGAGAACAAGGTGCGCTGGGCGTGGTGGTCAACCGACCAACCAAGATGAACATCACCGAAGTCCTCCCCCAGGTCCCCATTCTAGAAGGCCAAAACCATATGGTGTTTGAAGGTGGCCCGGTCCAACGCAATCATTTATTAATGTTGTTCAAGACCCCGGAGTGCCCCGAATATACCCACCACGTCTTTGATGGCGTATATCTTGGCAACAATATGACTGTCCTGGAAGATATCTTAAAGAATCCATTCGGCCCAGATAATTTTCGCGCCTTCATGGGTTATTCTGGATGGGCCCCCGGACAATTAGAGTACGAAATGGAAACCGGATCCTGGCTCACCCTGCCTGCCGACACTTCCTTTATGTTTGATCGAGATCATACCCGCCTTTGGGGAGAAATATTGCGGTCACTCGGGGGGCAATACCAGATCTACGGGGACATGCCTCCCGACCCACAAATGAATTAAGGGCACCTCTAAAAACCGTCCTTTTCCGTGATGGCGGCGTCAGCCGCGTGCTCAAATCCTCATGTATTCGCCCATACACTCCGGTTTTCCGCACGCGGCTTCCTTGCCCTCACGAAAAATGCCTGGTTTTTAGAGGTGCCCTTAACATTTTGGAGCGGCGATCATACCAGGCAAGGCCGCAAAAATTGCCCCGTGTACGAACACTCGATTTCGACAATATCTTCAGGGCGACCTTCTGTTACAATTGTTCCCCCTTTATCGCCGCCTCCAGGCCCAAGATCAATAATCCAATCCGCTGTTTTCATCACATCAAGCTGATGTTCCACCACAATAACCGAATTGCCGGCATCGACCAATCGACCAAGCATCTCCAATAAGTTCTGAACATCAGCCAGATGGAGCCCTGTTGTTGGTTCATCCAAGATATACAAAACACCTCGATCACGTGATCCGGGATCAGGAACGCGAGAAGCATGTTTGGCCTTGCGCTTTTCCGACACCGATGCAAGCTCGGCTGCCATCTTTAACCGTTGGGCTTCGCCTCCTGAAAGACTGGGAGCCGATTGACCCAATCGGAGATAGCCGAGCCCAAGATCAATAAGAAGTCCCAACACGCGTTGTAACCCCCCTGCCGTCCCACGGAATACCTGCTGCGACTCTTGCACCGTAAGACGGAGGATCTCGTCAATAGAATACCCGCGCCAACGCACCTGAAGCACCTCAGGGGTAAAACGACGGCCCTCGCATGCCTCACACGTCACATATAAATCCTCGAAAAAAAACATTTCGAGTTTCTCCAACCCATTCCCCTGACATCGCTGGCACCGGCCCAATCCCGAATTAAAGGAAAAATGCGACGGCGTTAGCCCACGTTGTTTCGCGCCAAATGTTTCAGCAAACAATTGCCGGATGTGCTGATAGGCTTTCATGTACGTAATGGGGTTCGATCGCGGCGTTCGGCCAATCGGTGCTTGATTGATCATCCGAATCGTTCGCAACTGACTCAGGCCCTCGATTGTATCAAATCGCCCCATTGGCAGAAATTCCACCCCAAACGCGCGTGCGGCCGCTCGATACAAGGTCTGTTCAACCAACGTACTTTTCCCCGATCCTGAGACCCCCGTGACGCAAACAAGCATTCCTAAGGGAAACCGAACCGTCAGGTGTTGCAGATTATTCTCGCGCGCGCCATGAAGGGTCACGAATCTTCCGCTGTCCGGACGTCGCACCAGGGGAAGAGGAATTTGCTTTTCACCTCGGAGATATTGAGCAGTTAACGCCTGAGGATGTCTCATGAATTGCTCGCGTGAAGCCGAGCACACAATCGTGCCGCCTTGCTCACCAGCCAATGGGCCAAGCTCAATCACATGATCGGCTTGCTCGATGACCTGACGATCATGCTCCACAACCACCACTGTATTCCCACGATGTGCCAGCTCTTTTAAAATTGTGGCCAACGTGGCCGTGTCCCGCGCATGAAGGCCAATCGTCGGCTCATCCAATACATACAGCGTTCCAACAAGATAAGACCCCAGTTGATTGGCAAGAGAAATCCGTTGGGCTTCACCGCCAGAGAGCGAGCGAGTTTCCCGCAAAAGCGTGAGGTAATCCAAGCCGACTCGCAAAAGAAATTCGAGTTTATGGCGCACACGTGGGAGTAAATCTCGGGTAAGGTCAGCTTCAAATTCTGTGAGTGGAAGGTGATTCAACCATTCATCTAATTGCCCCAGAGTCAATTGAGAAACTTCATGAATATTCTTGCCTTGGATTTTGACATTCAAGGCCTCTGGTTTCAGCCGGCTCCCACCACATGACGGACACGATACCGGACTGCGGTACCGGCTCAATAACACTCGCACATGAAGTTTATATCGCTTACCTTCGAGCGTCGAAAAAAACTTGTCGATCCCCTTGAGCCCCTTCGCCCCCTTCCACAGTAACGCGCGATGTTCATCACTCAATTGTTGATACGGGGTCGTGATGTCGATCTCGTACTGCTTTGCCCCACGCAACAACTGATGCTGCCACCAAATAGCCGAAGGTTTGGTCCAGGGTTCAATTGCACCCGCGGCCAACGAGCGCGAGGAATCAGGCACCACCAAGGCCTCGTCATAGCGCAACACATTGCCAAACCCTTTACACTCCGGACAGGCGCCTAAGGGATGATTGTAGGAAAAGGAAACCGGACGTTGAGGTCCAGTTTTGTATCCACAGGTCTTGCAACGTGCCTCGGCGCTATCCTTCCCGATAGGCCGCCTCCACCGCCTCCATCAAACGAGACCGATTATCTAGCCGAAGCACCAATCGATCCAGGACCACATAAAAAAGTTTTGGCCATCGTTTGGGTAAGGGATCCGAACCATCGAGAGACAACACTTTTTCTTTCACAAGAACACGGACAAATCCTCGACGAAGCAACGAATCCACAATGGACACATCCTTCGAGGCCTTCAATGCCCCAAGCGGAAATAACACCATGGCCCGGCCTTGCGGATAATTCTCTAGCAACCCGTCCACAACCGCTTCCGGTAAATCCGCCCGAACCTCAACTTGACAGGTAGGACAAATAGGTCGGCCCATCGTCGCAAACAAGAGGCGGAGATGATCGGCGATCTCGGTAGCTGTCCCAACTGTCGAACGAGCCGTTCGAACGGAGTTCTTTTGTTCAATCGCAATAGCAGGACGGATGTTCTCGATGTGATCAACCTCAGGACGATCCAATCGCTCTACAAACATTCGCGTATACGTCGAGAGTGATTCAATGAAACGCCACTGGCCCTCGGCAAACAACGTGTCAAATGCCAGCGACGACTTCCCCGACCCCGACACCCCCGTCACCACCGTCACAGCATTGTGCGGAATCGAGACAGAAATATTGCGGAGATTATTCTGCCGGGCACCACGGATGATGATTGCGTTTTGAGTGTGCCGTTCTGTCACTGAACCCACATCCTCACCTCATTGTGACACGCCAGTCCATCCACGGAAATCGGGGACCAGGAATGTATGATTTTTACAGATTTGAGAGGAAATATCTCAAAGTGTTGTGGGAGAATCGCCATCGAGCCAAACCGAAGGGCCTGAAGGGAGTGATCGTTACGCAGCCGGTTCGCCGTGAGGTGGATCAGGGAGCGGGCCGCTTCGATACAAGCGGATTTCTACTTTTTCTAGCGTGGCGAGGCCATCGGGGATGGCTTCGTCGATAATCGGCAGGAAGGATTCGATCTTGTCTTTGGTATCGATAATTTCGATCATTATAGGAAGGTCATCGGCTAATCGCAGAATTTTGGTGGTATGTAAATGACGGTGGGCACCAAATCCCTCAATCCCGCGAAACGCAGTGGCTCCGGCCAGCTTGTGTTCTCGGGCTTGCTGAATGATCCATTGATACAGTGGTAAATGCCCATGCTTATCCCGTTCACCGATAAAAATTCTGAGTAGATATCCATCCCTAGGAAGAAGCATCAATCACCCCACACGGCCAA
>CAYMQW010000053.1:0-9660 GCA_964392595.1 uncultured Nitrospiraceae bacterium | reverse complement strand
CAAGCCAGCGGTTCCATGCCTGCCGAAGCGGCTTCGCGTAGGCAGGTCGCCCTTTCCTTCGACTCTGCTCAGGACAGGACAGGACGAACTTTTTTGAACATTCCTTCCCACTGACAATGCGTGGTTCATTTGGACTTTGTATTGGCTGTTGGAGTGAAATATTCAACAGGTCCATCTACGAATCCTTCCTCCTAAGAAAGTACCATTTTTTCTTCACGAAGTGAGGGATCTGAAAATTGAGAAAGAAATATTCGGGAAGCGAAAAGGCTGTTATCGGTCGCGGTTGACCATATAATCAGCGACGACGGTGAGGGCTCGTTTTGCAGGTGAGTCTTCAAAGGAGTCGAGGGTTAACAATGCTGCGTTAATATATTCGTGAGACCGTGTCGTGGTGTATTGAACTGACCCATACTGTTCCATCATGGACGTAATCTTGGGTAAATCTCTTTCCTCAATGGTCTTGGATTCAATTTTTCCCACGAGCTCCTGGCGTTCTTCATACGAGCAGGTCTGTAAAAGATGCAGGAGAGGGAGCGTCATCATGCCTTGCATCAGGTCCTGTCCCAATGTCTTGCCTAAATTATCCCCGTTAGCGGTGTAATCCAACTGATCGTCAGCCAGTTGAAAGGCAATGCCCAAGTATAAGCCGAATTGATAGAGGCCTTCCTGTTGTTCCGGGGAGGCACCGCCGATAATGGCGCCCACTTTGCAAGCCGTGGCCACTAATGCTCCAGTTTTGTATTCAACAATACGCAGGTAGTCAGCTTCCGGTAGCAAGGGCTGGCGATTTGCACATAGTTGCAGGATCTCACCTTCAGCCATTTTGCGGCAGGCAATGGCCATAACATCATTCACGTCATGGTTTTGGAACGCCGCGATTTCTTGCATAGCACGGGCATACAGGTAGTCCCCGACTAAAATGCTGGCATGGTTCCCCCAAATGCGGCGGGCTGTCTGTTGTCCTCGACGAAGGTCTGCTTCGTCCAAGACGTCGTCGTGAAGCAATGTCGCCGTATGGATAAACTCAATGAGGCTGCCAAGAACTAAATCTGCTTTGGGCACATAACCGTTCAGCCGTGCACAGAGGTTCAAGAGAAGGGGGCGAATACGTTTGCCACCACCGCTAAGAATATGGGCGGCAATCTCGTTAATGAGCGGAGCTTCAGAGTCTAGATTTCGACGAATGTGGGCTTCGATTTCTTCAAGGTCCTCACGGTAGGCCTCAAAGACTTCTTCCATGGAAAGGGACGATGGAGCAACTTGAGGGGGCCCATTAGCCATCCAGCGATACTAGGTGAGGGTCTGGCGATTGTCAAGGCAGGCGGAGGGCATAACTCTTTCGAGGGAGAGCCCGTTTGTATTGGCATTTTGTACTTTTACAGAGCTTGGCATTGCCCCCAAATAGCAGGCTAGGAATAAGGGGTCCCCAGGTAAAATTAGGTTGGCGAGCCCAAAAGATTTTTGGCTGCACTTTTTGTAAGCTATATCAGTCATTGGCCTCTGGGCCTAGTTTATGTATACCCACAAGTTGCTATTCATAACATTTGGATTTGAGTAACACGGGAGGATGCTTTGAAAGCAGGATCTGTTATTTGGTCTGCCGGGTTGCCGTGTTCAGGAAAGAGCACGTTGGCCCGTCTTCTTCATGAGTATTTGAAGGCTAGGGGAGTGCCTTCGGAAATTTTTGATGGAGATATTGTCGGTCAGCGGTTAACCAAAGGGCTAGGGTTTTCCAAAGAGGATCCTATGGAAAATGTTCGAAGGATTGCCTATGTCGCGCACCTGTTGTCTTGACATGGGGTGGGGTCTATTGTCGCTGCCATATCTCCGTATCAAGAGGCTCGTGACGAAATCAGAAAAGAGTTTGAAAATTATATTGAAATTTTCCTGGATTGCCCGTTAGCAGTTTTTCAAACACGTGAGGTAAAGGGAATGTATAAAAAAACACGTGAAGGTCACATCCAACATTTCACGAGAGTGTCAGACCCTTATGAAGTGCCTATTGCCCCAGGCTTTGTCGTCAAGACATCCCTTGAACCCCAAGTGGAGAGTTTGTCTCTGATTCTGAGCTTTTTAATGGAGAAAGGCCACGTTCGTACTTCTCAATAGTGGATTGCTGGGAACAATACTATTCTTCCTCCATACGGTAATATCTTATCCCCTTCCTCGGTAGGATAAAATTGTTTTTTCTCAAAGTGGTGAGCCGCTTTCCTACCTACATCAAGTAGTTGAGATCACTCACGAAATTTCAATTCCCTCCTTCAGGTAGCCACGGAAGGGGAGCCTCTTAATTTCACAGGTTTTGGTCTGACAATGCCTGGATTTCATAAAGGGGCGTTCCTTTCCCTTTTGGACTCTTTCTATATTTTTTAGTTCATTATTTCCTCCATCCTTTATTAGGTCTGATCATATTCCGAAAACAAGAGGGATCGTTGGTGCCCCATTTCGAAAATATCTAGAGACACAGGGTTAGGGGCAATACCCATTTTCTCGGAGTAATGGTTCGAGTATTTTTTGCCCCTGATTCAATATCAGACGAGGACCAGATGATGATTGGTGACCATAAAACAGGAAGGGGCCGAGATTGATGAACCATTCTTCTCCGCATGGTTGTGGCCTCATTGTCTGGGCTTTTCTGATCATTTTCGTTCCTCTTGTTACGTTGGCAGGTATCACTCAAGACCGGCTTGGAACTGCGACGTCTTCACCTTCATTCCATTCTCATTCGAATCCTATAGCGCTATTGGCTTTGGAGGGTACTTTGGTGTCTGAACTTGGTGCCTGGCTTCTGGATGGGTGGCGACCCAATGATGAAATTCTTGCAACAGTCCCTCGGCTTGACCGACTGTTTCCTATGGTCAAACAGGAAGCCAGAGGTGGGGATCTGACTGCCCAAGTCATTCTGGCTGTGTATTTTTTAGATGGGCGAATCGTGAAGGAAAATCCCGAAAAGGGCTTGGAATTACTCGAAGCTGCTGCGACCGCACAACATAACGCGGCCGAATTTCTCCTGGGTGTGCTCCATGGTTCTGGGCTGCATGTGACTCAAGATCTTTCTGAAGCCGAACGGTGGTTTCTTCGGTATGCCGAAGCTGATGATCCTGAGGCATGGCTTACCCTAGGATATCTTTATGCGGCAGGAGAGATGGTGCTGCGTCATGAGGAGAAAGCGGTGACCTGGTTTAAGCGAGCGGCAGAAGCGGAGAATGCTGAGGCCCAATATCAATTATGCCTGGCCGCAGCCTCTGGCTGGGGGATAGCTCAAGATTATGAAGCTGCCTTTGACTGGTGTGAGCAATCTGCGAAGCAAAATGTCGTTGAAGCGATTAACCAAATGGGAAATTTTTATGCCGGCGGACTGGGCGTCTCCCAGGATTTCGAACAAGCCATCGAATGGTACCGCAAAGCCATTGTTTTGGTGAGTCCTGATGCCATGGTTAATCTTGCCTATCGATATTATTTTGGGGAGGGCGTGCCCAAAGATTATGCAGAAGCAAAAAAGTTGTTGAAAAAAGCTGCTGAGCTGGAACATCCCCTGGCTTTCCGTGAGTTGGGACATTTATTTTTTGATAATGTAGCTCAATCCCAAGATTTGGCAGAAGCCTTTCAGTGGTTTACGAAGGCTGCGGAGGCCGGTGATGTGGAAGGGCAAGCGGCGTTAGCTGCTCGATATCTCAATGGCGAAGGGACTGAGCAAAGTGATGAGCAGGCTGCGGTCTGGTACCAAAAAGCAGCCAACCAAGGTCATGTCGGAGCCCAATTAAATCTTGGATTATTGTATCTGAACGGGCGGGGGGTGCAGCAGGACTATTCCATGGCCCTAAGCCTATTAACGCAATCGGCACAGCAGTCGAATTCCCCAGCATTGCTTAGGCTAGGCCTTATGTATTACCAAGGCGAGTGGGTCAGCAAAGATTTTGAAAAAGCCTGGGAATATTTTTACGAGGCCGGGACTCTTGATGAACCGAATGCTCATGCCATGTTGATGATGGGGGTTATGTCAGAGGTTGGACAAGGCCTGGTCGTTGATATGGAAGAAGCGGCTCATTGGTATGGCCAGGCTGCTACCATGGGTGAAAATACCGCGATGCTCCGACTTGGTGGATTGTATTTGAATGGCACTGGTGTCCCTCAAGACGTGGATCTCGCACGACAGTGGCTTCTCAAAGCAGGAGATGCAGGTAATCTGGAGGCCTATCGTAGTCTTGGGTTGCTGTATTTGAATGGGGAAGGATTTCAGAAAGATGAAGCAGAGGCATTTGTTTGGTTCCGTCGGGCTGCTGAGGCCGGAGACCCTGACTCTCAAGTTTTATTTGGTGGGATGTATCTTTGGGGGAAAGGAACGAAAAAAAATCTTGTTGAAGGCTTGACCTGGTACCAGAAGGCTGTAGAGCAAGGGCATCCTCAGGCGCAATACGAACTTGCGTTGATGTATCGGGATGGTTTTGGGGTGGAGAAGAATATTCAGGAAATGTTGCGGTTGTTGGATGCAGCTGCAACGCAAAAATACCCCTTGGCCTTTTCGGAATTGGGCCATCTGTATAATAACGGGAAGATAGTTTCCCAGGACTATGAAAAAGCCAGAGAGTATTATGAGGTTGCCATTTCACTTAAAGACCGTGGGTCAATGAATAATCTGGGGAGGATGTATGAACAAGGTCTGGGAGGGCCTCGTGATTTAAGTAGGGCTTTCCACCTGTATCAAAGTGCTGCGACGTTGGGAGATCCTAATGGCATTGTTAACCTTGCCTTGCTGTATCACCGGGGGCTTGGGGTTACCAAAAATTATGAACAAGCTAGGGCTTGGTATGAGAAGGGGGCCGCACTCAATCAAACCAGCGCATTTATGAATTTGGGTCTGATGAATTTTAATGGAGAGGGTGTGGCTCAGGATGACTCGAAAGCCTTTGAGTATTTCGCTAAGGCTGCTGAAATCGGGGATGCGAAGGGCCAAGTATGGGTAGGAGATTTATATCTTGTCGGACGAGGAACAATTAAAGACCCTCGTCAGGCAGCCAAATGGTATGAGAAAGCCGTTGATCAAAAAAATTCGTGGGCACGAATCAAGTTGGGGCAATTATACCTTGATGGTGTTGGTGTACCCAAGGACCTGGAGATGGCTCTCATTTTGTTTCAACAGGCAGTAGGAGAAAAGCTTCCTGCTGCGTTTACGCAGCTAGGAATCATGTACGAAAATGGACATGGAGTATCTGAAAATATTCCCATGGCCCTGAAATTATATCGTCATGCTGCCGCGTTGGATGAACCTGATGCTATGAATATTTTAGGTGTCTTGTATGCCACCGGAAAAGGTGTGTCTCGGGATTATCGGAAAGCAATAGATTGGTATCGAAAAGCGGCAGAGTTAGGATCCTCTGGCGCCATGGTGAGTTTAGGTCTGCGGTATTTTAATGGAGAAGGTGTGTCTCGGGATTTGCTTAAGGCTTTTGATTGGTGGACCCGGGCCGCAGAATTAGGCGAATCGCAGGCCATGGTGAATTTGGCACATCTGTTCAGTCAAGATGATGATCCCATTCAAAATAATGAGGTAGCCTTTGAATGGTTGGACCAAGCTTGTAAACTTGACCGTTCTGCTGCTTGCAGGAATCTTGGAATCTACTATTATCAGGGGATCGGTGTTGCCCAAGATATTGAAAAAGCCCGAGACATGTTCTTTCAAGCCATTCATCTTGATCACAATCCAATTGCCATGACCAATGTGTCCCAACTCTACTGGGATGGTACTGGTGTTCCCTTAGATTTGGCTATCGCATTGGCTTGGCAAACCCTAGCCGTGAAAAATTTTTCTCCGGGGGCTAGCCGTGATCAGGCATTACAGGTGAGAGCGAATTGGTCTGCCACCCTTTCAGAGGAAGTGAAACTTCGGGCTAACTCGGTTCAAATTAAATTACAAACGTGGTTGGAGTCAGGGGCAATCTTGCCAGTCCCTCAGGAGTTATAGTTGGGATTCCACAAGCAAGGTGCCTCCTGTATCTTCTGGTTTCATCCTTCTTGTGATAGAGCTTTTCTTGCCAATCGAAACCATTTCTTAGCTTGAGCGGTATCCTTGGATACCCCTAAACCTTCTTTGTACATTTGTCCTAAATTCACGAGTGCTCTAGAAAAACCCTGATCGGCAGCTTTTCGAAAATACTTCACAGCTTCGGCATAATCCTGTGGTACTCCCCGGCCCTCCCTGTACATCATGCCAAGGTTATTTTGAGCATCAGGTTGTCCTTGAGCGGCAGCCAAGAGATACCATTCGATTGCCTTGGTATCATCCGGAAGCACTCCGAGTCCAAAGGCATACATCGCACCCATGTTATATTGGGCTAGACTATGTCCTTGTCTCGCAGCCTTTCGTATCCAGGTTACGCTTTTGGGTTCATCTTTGGGTACGCCTAGCCCCTCTTGATACACCCAGCCAAGATCGAATTGTCCATCTGCATTGCCTTGCTCTGCGGCCCGTCGATACCATTTCACGGCCTCTTCGTAGTTTTTGGTTACTCCGATTCCTTCTTGATATAGGAGGCCTAGATGATCTTGGGCTTCAGCATACCCTTGTTCTGCAGCTTTGCGAATCCACAGGGCGGCTGTTTTGACATTTTTGCGAACTCCTGTTCCTGATCCATACAGATTACCCAAGTTAAGTTGAGCCACAGGTTCACCCAGTTCAGCTGCGATGTGGTACCACCTGCGGGCTTCAGTAAAGTCCTGAGGAACTCCGGTACCATTGGCGTACATGGCCCCTAGATTCGTTTGGGCCTTTGTTTGGCCTTGCCCTGCAGCCTTGCGAAACCACTGCACGGCTTTTTCATAATCTTGGGAAATTCCCTTTCCACTCAAATATAGTTGGCCTAATTGGTGTTGTGCCTCCACCTCTCCCTGATCGGCTGCACGTTGAAACCAGAGGACGGCCGTTTCCATGTTTTGTAGAACACTGTGTCCGTTGGCGTAAACGACTCCAAGGGTAAATTGTGCCTTCGAATATTCTTGAGCTGCCGCTAAGCGAAACCATTTCACAGCCTCTTCTTCATTCTTTTGAACTCCTCGTCCGCCAAAATAGGCGAGGCCAACGTTATGTTGAGCATCGGCTAAATTCTGGTCAGCGGCCTTACGGTACCAATGCGCTGCCGTTTGATGGTTTCTCAATACTCCCTTTCCCTCCTGATACATCCACCCCAAATCATTTTGTGCAATTGCGTACTCTTGTTTTGCCGCTAGACGGAACCATTTCACGGCCTTTTGTAGATCTTTGGTTACTCCACGTCCTTCGTAAAAAATCCAGGCCAGGTTAGTTTGAGCTTGAGGGTCCCCTTCGGTCGCTTGCTCTTGGATGTAGGCTAATGAACCAGGTTTGGGGGTTGGTTTCTGGGGTAGCTTCTCAGGCTCATCTAGCTGTTGTTCAGCTTTTGGTATTGTTGCTTGGTTTTTTTTGAGTTTTCCATCCAAAGTAGGTTTGTTTTGGGGAAGGGCTTCAGGTACTTCTTTAAATGGCTCAGCGGAGGCGGTAACAGAATCTGATGGGGTCTTGAGATTCCCTTCAGCAATTTCAAAGTCTGGTTTCCCGGTAGAACATCCCACAAAAATCATGGCCAAAAAGAATACAACGACGATAATTTTTGTCCCTCTATTCATTCGTGTAGTTGCCATAATTATGTCTCCCAAAACATAGGGTCGATTATTTACAAAGTTGCTAAGTATTTATCGGTAGAATCTTGGATTGAATCAACATTTCCAATTTGGGTTCGGGGTATTACCGGGGTTGGGTTAAGAACAGAAAAGCTGCCTTGACCAGGGCTATTTCATATTAGAGTGTAAATGCTTATCCGGTTGACTCCGGTTAGGCAGATCCCACAGCGTTAATGCCCCTTTTTTTGCTGAAATTCCGAGGATTTTGAAACGCAGCCATGGGTCCAATTACATCAACCGGAGTCAACCGGATAAGCATTTAGAGTGTAACTTCATAGATAATAACGAGACTATCCGCCGCGAGACCAACTATTTCGAGAGCACCAAAGACGCGGGGTCCTACGCCGAGTATCGTGAACGGGGATGGTCCAGCGCGAGCAGCGAAGTCGAGAGTGCTCACCGCTATATTGTTCACGTCCGTCTCAAAATCCCCGGTGCATGGTGGCACCCAGACACGGGGCCGAACATCTTGACCCTGCGAATGCTCACAGCCAATGGGTGGTGGAATGAATATTGGAAATCCCAACGAAAGCAATGGGCTCAACGCGTACAACGCTTTGCCGCGCCGGGAAACCTGAAGGGGAGTCATCCAGATCAGACAGGGCACTAAGGCAGGACAACCGGGCTCTGCTCATTTCAACAAATGTTACGCTCCAACGGGGTTGAATCGCACCCGTCAGACGCTAGGGCTACAATTTACCATTAAATGCTTATCCGGTTGACTCCGGTTAGGCAGATCCCACAGCGTTAATGCCCCTTTTTTTGCTGAAATTCCGAGGATTTTGAAACGCAGCCATGGGTCCAATTACATCAACCGGAGTCAACCGGATAAGCATTTACCATTAACTTACGATTAACCTGCTTTTGTTTCTTCCTTGATACTGGAAGATGCCGAATCATCAACACTTTTTATGGTTTCCTCAGCTTCGTTCATGGATGATTCAAGATCCTGTTCGACCATCTTCACTTCCCGCTGAATCATGTTGATCTCTGGTTCAACTGTTTGGCGAAGATCATCAGCCGTCTCTTTGAATCCCTTTAGCGCTTTCCCAACTTGCTTCCCGATTTCAGGAAGTTCTTTGGGTCCAAACAACAGAAACGCAATGACCAAAATGATCAAGACTTCCATTGCGCCTAAACCGAACATTGTTTACTCCAGTGAAGCGTGAAAGGGAAAACGTGAAACGGAAAGATTTCCTTACCTGCTTCATGTTTCCTCTCGCCGTACCCCGTGCGTTTGCTACTTCATCCTTGCTTTGTTTCTTGAGGGTGTGGCACAGGGGGTTGCTGCAAGGGCTGTGCTTCCGGTGGTGGCACGTTGGCCTGCTCCATCGTTTGGCCTGGCACCTGTTGGGATGCCATCGGAGCCCCTTGCTGAAAGCCCTCTTGATCAGGTGGCGGGGTGACGTCCACGGCATCAGGTTCATTAATGGATTTTTTGAACCCTTTGATGGCCTTTCCGAGTCCTTCTCCAAGCTGGGGAATCTTCCCAGCACCAAAAATTATGAGGACGATAAATAATATAAGAAGGAGTTCCATCCATCCAAACGATCCAATCATTCACAACCTCTCCGTGGTAATACTGTACTTCTGCGCCAATTGTGGCACCCTCCCAAACGGGTGAAGTATACAATGTCAATTTCAAGAAATCTACAAAAAATTCACTGTGCGATAAGAATATTTTTCCTGCAAGCCTTTTATTTAGGCTCCATCCTGTGCCTACCGGTTATCATCTACGCTGCACATGAATATACGAAATTTCTGCGATGATCGACCTAGGAACATCCGTCCAAGACATAAATTGATCACCCAAGTTCGACTACTCGTTCTGTGTAATATCTGTTGTAAGGAACTCTCATCTTCTGCCCCTCACTCCTTACTATTTTTCTGCCCCTCCGGCACAAAAAGGAAATGGCAGCAATCGACTGGTTGCGCCGATGCTTGCAATACCGTACGAAGTATTTCTCG
>CAYMQW010000052.1:0-9677 GCA_964392595.1 uncultured Nitrospiraceae bacterium | reverse complement strand
GATTTTCTCCCGGGTTGACGAGAAGCGTTGTCCACCCAGCGATCAACCTCTTCAATCGTTTGATCGGGAAAACACGAAATGAACACCGTGACTTCCTGCCCTTGGCCTTTGGCCATTACCCAGAAACGACTGGCATCTAATACCACAGGGCCGCTCATCCCGAAGTGCGTCCACAGCAGGCTGCCAACACGACGATCAACAACCTTCCGATTGACCCGCGTCGTCACCCTCACAACATGCGAGATGCCTGAAAGTCCAGCATGGAAAAATGTGTCGGCAAGCACCAAAGGAACCAGGGCGGGGTAGGTGGGTGTGATAGAATGCCCTAAGCGTTCAGCCATAACCCAACCCTTTCCATCCGATCCGGATTTGGGCAGGGACTGCCCGCCCGTGGCCATGATCACTCGTGGTGTGGTTATCTGTCCCTGTTCGAACTCAATACGAAAGCCAACGTTCGTGTGGGCAATAGATTGAACTCGGTGTTCTGTCAATATTCTTATGTCCAAATCGTTACAACGCTGAACAAGCGCATTCAGAACGGTACGAGCCTTGTTGCTTACGGGGAACAGTTTGTCGGTAGTTTCCTGTTTTAACTCGACCCCAAACGATTCAAACCACCGAACGGTGGCTTGTGCATCAAACCGTCGAAGGATACGAGCGACGAGATGCTTTGGTGCATGAAAATCAGAAGGCTGCACAATGGCATTGGTGACATTGCAACGACCACCTCCAGACACCAAGATTTTTGATCCAATGGTTTGTGCCCCATCCAGGATGATGATCCTGAGGTTGGCACGACTTTCTGCGGCAAAGATAGCGGCGGCCAGACCCGCGGCGCCTCCACCAATGATCGCAATATCAATTTCGGCTTGCATGTAATTATAGAGGGGTAACTAAAGCCTAGCGAGGGAAAGAGGGTAACGTTATCGTTCCTGAATTTTGGCACATTCAATACACACCAGGGTGGTCGGATCGACCTCTAATCGTTTACGGTGAATATCCTCTTCACATCGCACACACCAACCATAGTTGCCGCTCTCAATACGTTGCAGGGCAGAAACAATGCGTTGTTGTTGAATCATTCTTCGTTGCTGGGATGCCTTGGCCATGGCCTGGTTTTGGAGCGCATCCATTCGGGATAGCCGCCCTACAGCGGATTGATCCAATTCAACAGTCCGAGCGGCCTCATTTCCCGATTGTTCGACTTGCGCCAAGGAATCGCGAAGGTGGATTAATTGCTGTTTGAAATAGTTGACGTCTAAGGGAGCATTGCTCATGCGTTCACCAATGACATGGAAAGAATGATCCCGTTTATGACTGACGCGTCAACGCATTTTGATCAGTGTGGTGAAACACCCCTTGACGACCCTGGATCTGCAACTGGGTATCTTCGATGTAACTGAATTGGCCATCATCCTGAAACATAATTTTGAGCGTATAGCGAACCGTCTTGAAGCTTTGGTCGAGAAAGGGGCTAGACATGATACCGAATGTTTCTGAACCAACCTCTGCTGCTAATTCAAATCCTTTTCCCTGAGGGTCCGCTTTACCTCCCGCATTGACAACCACTCCTCGCGGTACAATGAAACAACGCATCACCAACTGTTCATTGGGATCCCACAACCAATAGCCGACTTCTTCGTGAAATGGATTTTCCTGATGTAATGGCCAAGCCATTGTGGTATATCGCAATCCATACAACACTTGCGGACCATTCACCACCGGACCCAATGGTTCAAAGGTTAGGCGTTCACGAAATTTCGAGTCTGTTTGCCCATTTCGAATGGGAGAGATATCGAGTCCTTGATCACCTTCCCAGATGCCTGCCAACGCAGCGAGCGGTCCTAAGTTTGTGACAATATCATCATCGATTTCCTTTGGTTTTTGAAAAACGTCCATCTTCATGGCCTCCAGGGTTATGAAAATATTTTTCTAGCTGGATCTATTTGTTTTGAATCGCAGGCATACACTAACGGGCCCAGAATATCGTTAGATAGCACATAATCGCAAATGAACGACCACCGAGCGAGAGGAAGGGTTGATTTTTGGGCGAAACAACCGAGAAAGTCTAGAAACCTGTCCGAGATTAGCGATCATCACGAGGATGTGCTAGTTTGAGTCAGATGTTTCGATCGTTTGAGGCGAATAGTGGGACTATTCAACGAAAAGGATCGGAAGATCTGGCCACATCCAGCGCATCCGCAGTAGATCCCTCTAATCTTGGACAGGTTCCTAGGGTTCACCCATCTTCGTATTCATAATTAAAGGATCTGCCATGAACAATGAGGAAATGAGAGTGGTCATGAACATTATCAGTCGTGTCGGCAAGTCGCACCCGTGGCATGGGGTGCCAATAGGGCCGGAAGCCCCGAGAGTAGTGACCACCTATATCGAAATTGTGCCGGGTGACACGGTCAAGTATGAGTTAGACAAGTTAACCGGTCATCTGAAGGTTGATCGGCCGCAACGATATTCGAATGTCTGCCCAACATTATATGGATTGATTCCACGAACATATTGTGGAGATACCGTGGCACAACGATGTATGGAGAAAACAGGTCGAATAGGAATTTCAGGTGATGGCGACCCTGTGGATATTTGTATTTTGTCTGAAAAGACTATCACTCATGGAGATATTCTGATGGAGGCCAGGCCAATTGGCGGGTTGCGAATGATTGATGACCAAGAAGCAGATGAAAAAATTATTGCAGTGATGAAGGGTGACGCTCTCTATGAGTATTTTCAGGATATCCATGAATGTCCTACCGCACTCGTGGAGCGACTCAAACATTATTTTCTCACCTATAAAGATGCCCCTGGCAGTGAACATCGGCAATGCGAGATTGTCGAAGTCTATGGGCGAGAAGAAGCTCATGAAGTCATTCGTCTGAGCCAGGAAGATTACAGGATACACTTTCCAAGTTTGGAAGGGCTCAGTGCTCTTCTTGTCGAGAATTCCTAGCATCCCCACACGATAAAGAAATTGTGCGGTTATCTCGGAAAAAAATGTAGAGACCAAGACTTGATCTTTCGGACATAATTCGAGCTAATCCTGGCCTATCCTTCTGCCTCCCACCCGATAACCCAACAATAACTTAATTGTATCTAATCGGATGCAAAAGTGTGTGTGTGTTCCTCAGGAGACTCAAAGAACCTAAGGGATTTTTTAAGAATACTGATTATTGAGCGAAACTCGCTCTCGGAAATATTTAAGGGTGGGATGAGAACTAAGATATTACCAATGGGGCGAATGAGGAGTCCTTGTTCGCGGCATTCCATTGCAACTTTGTGGCCCATCCGGGCGGTGAGGGGAAAGGGGGCTCGTGTTTCTTTGTTTTTGATTAGCTCGATTCCGACCATGTAGCCGGATTGGCGTATGTCGCCAACCATGGGTAAGGAAGCAATAGGTCCCAATAGCTGTTTGATGAGTCGAGATCCTGTTTTGACTTTTGCGAGCGTTTTTTCTGTTCGGAAAAGTTGCAGATTGGCTAACGCTGCTACGCAGGCGAGGGCATTGCCGGTGTAGCTATGGCCGTGGAAGAAAGTTTTGAATTCGTTGTAGTCCCCAAGGAAGGCTTGATAGATTTTTTCCGTAGTCAGTGTGGCAGCAAGTGGGAGATAGCCTCCAGTGAGTCCTTTGGCCACGGCCATGAGATCAGGAGTCACGTCTTCATGATCGCAGGCGAACATTGTTCCTGTGCGACCGAATCCGGTTGCGACTTCGTCGGCAATCATCAAGACATTATATTTCGTGCACAACTCACGTACGCGTGACACATAGCCTGGGGGTTGAGTGATCATCCCGGCAACGGCTTGGACCATGGGCTCGATTATCATCCCGGCGATTTCCGCGTTCTGCTTGGCTAGGACCTTTTCCAAGGGATCAATGCAGGCCATCTGGCACGATGGAAAGTCCAACTTGAGTGGACAGCGATAGCAATAGGGTGCGTCAATTGAAATCGTATCGACCAGCAGGGGACGAAACCGTTCATGAAAGAGTGTGACCCCTCCCACGCTCATGCTCCCGGCGGTATCGCCATGGTAGGCGAGATCCAATCGTACAAATTTTTTCTTTTTTTTCGCTGGCGGGTTTTCCTGCTGCCAATATTGGATGGCCATTTTGAGCGCGACTTCTACGGCGGTTGACCCGTCGTCTGAGTAAAACACTTTTGTCAGCCCTTTTGGAGCAATTCGGACTAATTCTTTGGCGAGTACAATTGAGGGAGAACTGGCTTGCCCCAACAAGGTGCTATGAGCAACCTTGTTGAGTTGTTGGCGAATCGCTTTGTCGATAACAGGGTGTCGATGGCCGTGAAGATTGACCCATATTGAGGAGGTGCCATCGAGAAATTTATTGCCGTGAATATCATAGAGATAGGTGCCTTTGGCCTTTTCAATGATAAGCGGGTCTTCCTGCTGCCATTCCTGCATTTGTGTGAAGGGATGCCAGATATATTGGCGATCCCATTTTGACAATTGAGTGGGAGTAGGGGAGGAGGGAGTATGTTTCTTAGATTTTTTGATGGCCATTCTGTAAAATTCGTATCTTAAGGTTGGCGAGGGTCTGCGCAGTCCTAGCGCCTAGTCAGGTAGGTATCTTAGCCCCTAAACAGGGGAAGGTATTCTTGCGCAAACCCGAAATGGCTATCTGGTGATAGTGAAGGAACCGCTCAGCCTAACCTCTCCCCTCAGAGGCGAGGGTTTTTTTAACGACAGCGTGCCAAAAACACCGTGAAACGCGGAATTATAGGGATCGGAATCTTTCTTTGACAAGACAGTAAAACCCTAATAAAATCAAGTAATTCGATTTTACAATGAACAATCTCTCCCGTATTCGCAACTTTTCCATCATCGCCCATATCGATCACGGGAAATCCACCCTCGCCGATCGCTTTCTAGAGCTGACTGGTGCTGTAACGCCACGGGAAGCTCGTGAGCAGATCCTGGATGATATGGATCTTGAACGTGAGCGGGGCATTACTATTAAAGCCCATGCTGTGACCACCACCTACAAGGCCCATGATGGGCACACGTACCAATTGAACCTCATTGATACCCCAGGCCATGTTGACTTCACCTATGAGGTATCCCGAAGTCTTGCGGCGTGCGAAGGGGCGCTGCTTCTTGTTGATGCCACTCAAGGCGTCGAAGCTCAAACTATTGCCAATGCCTATTTGGCCATTGGCAGTGACCTCGTGATCCTTCCCGTGATTAACAAGATCGATTTGGCCAGTGCCGATATTGAAGGGGTGAAACAACAAATCGAGGATGTATTGGGTCTCGATGTGGAAGCATCCTTGATGGTGAGTGCCAAACGAGGGATTGGTATTGATGAACTCTTGAATGCGGTGGTCGAGCGAGTTCCGCCCCCTAAAGGAACGCTTACTGATCCCCTGAAAGCGCTCATTGTTGATTCATGGTTTGATAACTACCAAGGTGCCATTGTGCTGGTTCGGATTTTTGATGGGGAGGTGAAGCCTGGCATGAAAATTCAGCTCTTGTCGAATACACGAATCTTTGAGGTATCCGAGGTTGGCATTTTTGGTCCGAAACGCACCAAAACAAAAAAACTTCAAGCTGGAGAAGTCGGGTATGTTGTTGCCGGCATGAAAGAAGTGTCGGATACAAAAATCGGGGATACGTTGACGGATGCCAGTCGTCCCACAGACACTCCCTTGCCAGGTTATCGCGATGTTAAACCCCTAGTATTTTGTGGATTGTACACCACTGATAATGACGACTACGTGGATCTTCGTGATTCCCTCGAAAAACTTCGTCTCAATGATACGTCTTTCATTTATGAGCCTGAAACCTCATTAGCCTTGGGATTTGGTTTTCGATGTGGGTTTCTCGGGCTGCTTCACATGGAAATTATCCGCGAACGATTGTATCGGGAATATGGGCTAGAATTAATCAGCACGGCGCCAACGGTCATTTATCGGGTCAAGACGGTAACAGGGGAGCTACTCACTATTGATAATCCCTCAAAATTGCCCGAACCAGAGCAAATCGAAATCATGGAAGAACCCTTTATCCAAGCCACGATCATTTCGCCCGAACGGTATGCCGGAAATATCATGACCTTGTGTCAGGAACGTCGAGGGACGCAGGTCAGCATGCAATATTTGGATACCACTCGCATCATACTGGTCTATGAACTTCCACTCAATGAAATGGTTCTTGATTTTTACGACAAGTTGAAATCGCGCACCCAAGGCTATGCGTCTCTCGATTATGAATTGGCCGACTATCGGGCCGCCGAATTAGTCAAGCTCGATCTGCTCCTGAATGGAGAAAATATTGATGCGCTTTCGTTTATCACCCATAAAGATAAAGCCCTGCATCGAGGACGCCAATTGGCCGAAAAAATGAAGGAATTCATCCCGAAACAGATGTTCGAGATTGCCATTCAAGCGGCAATTGGTAAACGGGTGATCGCTCGTGAAACGATATCCGCCATTAAAAAAGACGTGACGGCCAAATGTTATGGTGGCGACATCACGCGAAAAAGAAAATTGTGGGAAAAACAAAAGGAAGGCAAAAAACGCATGAAACAAATAGGGCGAGTGGAAGTTCCACAAGAAGCTTTTTTAGCGCTCCTCAAAGTGAGGGATGATTAGACATGGGGCATAATTCAAATCCGCTTGATGAAACGGAGCCTTCATCCACTGATCAGAATGCGTCGCTTGCACCTTTGCCACCAACGGAGAAACGGTACACCGACTCTCAAACCAAGAAGTCCATTTTGCGAGAATATACCGAGGCCATTATCATTGCGATGATTTTAGCCTTTACCATTCGTGTGTTTTTCGTTCAAGCGTTTAAGATTCCATCCGGGTCTATGATTCCCAGTCTGCAAATCGGAGACCATATTTTAGTCAATAAAATGTCCTATGGCATTCAGTTGCCACAAGACTGCAAATTCGACATGTCGTTCCCCCCCATGACCTGTTATTCCACGAATTTACTCATTGAGTTTGAAAACCCGGCTCGTGGCGATGTGATTGTTTTTCGGTATCCAGAAGACGAAGAAAAAGATTTCATTAAACGAATCGTGGGGATTCCTGGCGATACCATCAAAATACGGAACAAGATCGTGTATGTGAATGGGAAGCAACTGAACGATACAGCATGGACCCAGCGGACTGATCGTGGCAAATACTTTAGCGGAAATATTCCACGCGACAATCTTGCTCCCATTACCGTTCCGCCTGACTCGTATTTCGTGATGGGCGATAATCGGGATAATAGCCTGGACAGCCGGTTTTGGGGCTATGTGAAAAAAAACAAAATTAAAGGCCGCGCCTTTTTGGTCTATTGGTCTTGGAAAGGCCATGGTTCCATATCCGAATGGGTTCGGTGGGACCGTATCGGAAAAATTATCGATTGAGGGCTATTCCAAAAGGCCGCCAGCGGCGTTCTCGGGCTGTTTTCGTGCTCACGTACCAGAGTACGCTCCGCGCGAAAACGGCCCTGCGGCCTTGCTGGACGACATTTTTGAACAGCCCTCTTTCCATGTAATTTCCTAGAGTCATGGACAATAGAAAACAATTGGAAAATTTTTAATTATTTAACAAACCATTGACATTTTCCCCTGGGACTTCTTTTCGTGCCAACTTCATCCAGTAAACGCTCTAGGCTCAAGTACAAAAACGAGAGTCCGTCCTCTCTTGCCGTTTCTCCTCAATCGCTCGAACGATATCTTCGCCGATTTCATCGTGGGAAGGTGCTGGTCATTGGGGATTTGATGCTTGATCATTTTATTTGGGGGGCAGTGAGTCGCATTTCTCCAGAAGCGCCAGTACCCGTAGTCCAAGTTGAGCGTGAATCCTTGCGCCTAGGCGGAGCTGCCAACGTGTATAACAATATTGTGTCGCTGGGGGGGAAAGCCGAGGTGTGTGGTGTGATTGGCCAAGATGAAAGTGGTCAGGCACTGTTAAAGGAGTTAGGGTTTCGACGACATCGACATCCTGGGATCATCGTTGATGCCTCCCGTCCTACCACGCGAAAGGCTCGAATCGTCGCACACAGTCAGCAAGTTGTTCGATACGATATCGAACGGCGTGAGGACATCTCGCCTCAGGCGATCCGCCGGATTGTGAAACATGTCGAGTCCCGTTTGGACTCGATTTCTTGCCTAGTGATTTCCGATTACGCCAAGGGTGTTATTACGCCATCGTTGATGGCCCAAGTAGGGCGGCTAGTACGAAGCCGAAACATTCCCATCATTATTGACCCGAAAGTCGAGCATTTTCCCTACTATGCCGATGCGACTGTTCTCACTCCGAATCATATGGAAGCCCAGCAGGCTGCCGGCCTGTCCGGTCATGATCATCACGCCATTCATGAAATCGGCCATTCGTTACGCCAGAAGTTAGGATGTGAGGCGGTCTTAGTGACGCGTGGGGAACAGGGGATGAGCCTCTGTGAAAGCAGCGGAGCAAGTTGGCATATTCCCACGATGGCACGACAAGTTTATGATGTCACTGGCGCCGGGGATACCGTGGTCAGTACGTTGGCATTGGCCATGAGTGTGGGAGCGTCAATCCAGGAAGCTTCCCTCCTGGCTAATCATGCAGCTGGGGTGGTAGTCGGGCTTGTAGGGACGGCTTCCATCACGAAAGCCCAACTCAAAGAAGCGATTCACCATACTTATGAATGAAAAACCCGTGACAATTGTCATTCCTGCTCGATATGAGTCCTCTCGGTTTCCTGGAAAACCCCTTGCCCAACTTGCGGGTAAGCCTCTCATTCAACATGTGTATGAACTGGCCATCCGTGTGCCAAAGGTGGACCAGGTTATCGTGGCAACTGATGACGCCCGTATCCAACAGGCCGTTGAACAATTTGGGGGAGTCGCGCAGATGGTCACCGCTCCATGCCGGACCGGTACAGACCGGGTGGCCGCGGTTAGCCGTTCATTATCCAGTGAGGTGATCGTTAATTTACAAGCTGATGAAATTTTACTGAGCCCAGACATTTTGAATGACCTCATTGATCCGTTCCTTCTGGATCTAGCCCCAATGGGTACCTTGAAACGACACATTGGGCATCAACATGAATTTCTCCAACCATCTGTAGTCAAAGTGGTGACGGATCAGGAGGGGAGAGCGCTATATTTTTCCCGCGCATCAATTCCGCATACCCGTGATCAGGCGCTCCAGGGTCAGACTACTCCCTTTGCCTCGATTCACTTGGGAGTGTATATTTTCAAGCGAACGACGTTATTTCAGTTTGCCGATCTGCCCACCGGAAAACTGGAGGATGCAGAGAAGCTAGAGCAATTGCGGGCACTGGAACATGGCATCCCCATCAAAGTATGGGAAACCAAGCAGCCGTCATTGAGAATTGATACACCAGAGGACTTAGCTGAAGCGAATCGATCTTGGGAACGACTCATGGTCGGGACAAAGTAGATCACAGGGAATGGAGACATCGTCAACATGAGTAAATTTATTTTCGTGACAGGTGGCGTGGTTTCCTCATTGGGGAAAGGATTGTCGTCTGCATCGATCGGTCATTTAATGGAAAGCCGTGGGCTTAAAATCTCCTTTCTCAAACTGGACCCGTATATCAATGTCGATCCTGGCACCATGAATCCCTACCAACACGGCGAAGTCTACGTCACCGATGATGGCGCGGAAACAGACCTTGACCTTGGCCATTATGAACGTTTC
>CAYMQW010000051.1:3192-9798 GCA_964392595.1 uncultured Nitrospiraceae bacterium | reverse complement strand
ATGGAAGAGGAATAGCCGAAGAGGTGGCCACAGTGACGAGCGGCCCAGGATAAATACCGAGGAACACGACTCCAGCGACGGCGCAGGCAAGCACAACGGTGGCTGTTGGTGTGAGGGCAAGGTGGGTTTCGAGTTCTTGGTCAGAGGAGGGCTCGCGCATGTACATGACCATGACGACGCGAAGATAGTAAAACGCGGAGACAGCAGCGAAGATCAAACCCAGCACTGCCAGCCAAGTCAGACCGGCATCTACTGCGGCCATCAAGAGATAAAATTTTCCAATAAACCCTGCCGTGGGTGGGATGCCTGCAAGGGATATCATAAACAACATCATGAGAAAGGCCGCGCCTTTGTGGCGTTTGGCAAGACCGGTGAAGTCCTCTAACTCATCGCCTTCTAACCCACCCCGACGTAAGAGGGCGACAATGGCAAACGCGCCCATGGTCATAAACGAATAAATCGCCAGGTACAGCATAATGCTGGCAACTCCGCGAGAGGCGACGCCGGCTTCTGTGCCCACCCACCCAGCGACCACTACACCAATCAAGGCATAGCCTGCATGGGCGATGCTTGAATACGCCAACATACGTTTGATGTTGGTCTGCACAATCGCCACGAGATTCCCCAGGATAAGCGTCAGAACGCACATACCTAAAATAAGGCCGCTCCAATTGGGTTTGACTCCGCCAAAACCTTCGAGCAACACACGAAGAAACGCCGCAAAGCTTGCAGCCTTGGAGGCCACGGCCATGAACGCAGTGACTGTGGTGGGGGCGCCTTGATACACATCTGGCGTCCACATATGGAACGGCACAGCCGCGACTTTAAATCCAAAACCGACGATCAAGAGCATCATCGAAATCATGACCAGTGGATCATTCAAGCCTCGTGCAGTCACCGCCATGGAAATTTCGGCTAAATTGGTACTCCCGGCCACCCCGAAAAGTAATGAAATGCCGTATAACAAGATTCCTGACGAAAATGCGCCTAAGATAAAATACTTGGCCGACGCCTCAATGGATTTCGCCTCAAACCGTTTGAAGCCAGCCATGATATACAGTGAAATCGACATCAGCTCGATGCCCAGATAGATGACTAAGAGGTCAGTACCGGAAACCATGATCATCATGCCCGTGAGGGACAGCATGATAAATCCATAGAACTCCGCGAGTTCGATCTTCTCTTCTTTGAGGTACCCGATTGAAAGAAGAATGGTCAGCCCACTGAAAAGATACAAGAGCAATTTCCAAAACGACGCATAGGAATCCACCACGACCATGTTGCCAAATGCGAACGTCCGTTCACCCATTCCGGCAGCAGTCACAAAAAAACACACCACGAGCGTACCAAAACACATCCAGGCCAGAAAATCTTTTTTGGAGGCAGGCGTAATGGGATCTAGAACTAACAGGACGCAAGCTGTGAACACCACGAGCAACTCAGGCAGGATGGTGACAAGATCGGCTAAAGGAATACTCATCGAGCCAACGCCTCCCGACCTGAAGCAAAAGACGGAGAATCCGTGAGTACATAACTTTTCAGACCATCGTATCCAGGATTTTCTACAGTCATCACGCGCACTTCTTGTTGGATGAGGTTCTCAACGCTCGCATGCATCACATCGAGTAATGGTTTCGGATACAGCCCAATCCAAAAGACAAACCCAACGAGCGGAACCAACATGCCTATTTCACGCGGATTCATATCATGGAGTTTGGACAGCATGTGTTGAGCCGGGGCACCATACACCACGCGCTGAAGCATCCAAAGGATGTACGCCGCCGCCAGGATCACACCAAGAGCGGCTAACGTGGCGGCAAGCTTGCTCCACATAAACGTTCCAAGCAGCACAAGAAATTCACCCACAAAACTGTTCATCCCTGGCAGCCCCACGGACGAGAGCGCAAAGATCACTAAGAAGGTCGCGTAGCAGGGCATCGGCTTGGCGAGGCCTGAGTTATCAGAAATTTCCCGGCTATGCGTTCGTTCATAAATAATTCCCACGCACAAAAACAGCCCGCCGGTGGTGATCCCGTGATTGACCATCTGCAAGATCGCGCCTTCAATCCCTTGCGAATTCAGCGCAAAAATCCCGAGCGTGACAAACCCCATATGACTGACACTGGAATACGCAATGAGCTTTTTAAGGTCAGACTGCGCAAAGGCCATGTAGGCGCCATAGATGATTGCGATAACAGACAACGTCATAATGATCGGAGTGAAGGTGAGCGTGGCATCAGGCAGCATGGGCAAGGAAAACCGAAGAAACCCGTACGTTCCCATTTTGAGCAACACACTCGCGAGAATGACACTGCCAGCGGTCGGCGCTTCCACATGCGCATCAGGAAGCCATGTGTGAAACGGAAACATCGGCACTTTGACGGCAAATGCTGCAAAGAACGCCCAAAATAACCAGGCTTGGAGCGTAGGCGAATACGCCGCTTGGCTTAATGTGAGAATATCGAAAGTATTTTCACCGGAGTTGAAAAAGATGACAATGATGGCTACTAGGAGCAATACGCTCCCCGCCAACGTATAGAGGAAAAACTTGATCGCCGCATAGACGCGGTTCGCCCCACCCCACACGCCAATGAGCAAATACATGGGAATGAGCATGGTTTCCCAGAAGATGTAAAACAGCACAAAGTCAAGCGACACAAACACTCCGAGGGTGGCTGTTTCCATCACCAGCAAACTAATCATGAATTCGCGAACCCGCGTATTGATCGCGGTCCA
This sequence comes from uncultured Nitrospiraceae bacterium, assembly GCA_964392595.1. GTDB lineage: Bacteria > Nitrospirota > Nitrospiria > Nitrospirales > UBA8639 > Nitronereus. The sequence goes on along the minus strand of CAYMQW010000051.1, from coordinate 7,062 downwards.
GGACACGAGAACACACAGTGGAGTCAGAAAAGTGGTAAGCAGGACAAGCGGCAAACTAATTCCATCCACCCCAACCGCATAGTTGATGGATGGCGTAGCAATCCATTGGTGCTTCTCAACAAATTGCATGGCGGATGTTGTTTCATTAAACATGCCCCACAGGGGAAGGGACACGAGCAGGACCACTGACGAAGCGGCCAAACCTATCCATTTGGCCATTTCTTCTTTGGCCAACAAAATAGCCACCACCCCCAAAATTGGGAGGAAGACAACTACAGTGATCCAAGGAAATCCGCCGGAGGGAACAGCCATTTCAGTGATACAACTCCATAAAAACAGAAACCCCTCCCCCCACAGGGGCGAGGAAAAAGAAATAATACCTAAAACAAAACATACCCAGTGAGAATAATCACCGCCCCAACGGTCATGCCAAGGGCGTAATTTTGGGTTTCACCAGTTTGGATGAACCGTGCGACCCATCCCCACCAGGCGAAACCACGGGCGACACCATTGACCGCGTTATCGATGATGGCGACATCCACTTTCTTCCACATTTGATCCGCAATTTTAAACGTCGGCTTCACAATCGTCTTATCATACGCTTCGTCCACATACCACTTGTTCAAAGAAAGACGATACAGCGTGCTCCATTGAGTCATCAGACGCTCAGGTATGTCAGGCGACTTCACGTAGAACAGATAGGCCAGGCCAATACCAATTAATCCTGCCAGTGTCGCCACAATCATAATGCCTGTTGCGGCTGGGCCATGATGTCCTGCCCCTTCACTTCCAGGAAACGCATGTTGGAGAAACTCCGGGATACCAATATACCCCGTGACAATACTCAACACCGCCAGCACCAACAGGGGAACCGTGACCACTTTTGCGGGTTCACGCACATCATCGGCATGATGCGGATCAACCCGAGATTCTCCCCAAAATGTGACAAACACCAACCGGAAGCTATAGAACGCCGTCATTCCCGCCGTCAGAATACCTAACACGGTAAGCGTTTGGCCCAATGCGCCAGCGTTCCAGGCTGACAGGAGCAATGCATCCTTACTGAAAAATCCAGCGGTAAGGGGGAACCCGGCTAAGGATAATGAACCGATCATAAATGTCCAATAGGTAATCGGCAGTTTATTTTTCAGGCCACCCATGTGGCGCATATCCTGTTCATGGTGCACCGCAAGAATCACCGAGCCACAGCCCAAGAACAACAAGGCCTTGAATGCGCCGTGGGTAAGCAAGTGGTAAATGCCAAATACATATCCGCCTAATCCACAGGCCATCATCATGTACCCCAGCTGGCTCAATGTGGAATAGGCCACGACCCTCTTAATATCCGTTTGGGTTATGGCAATCGTCGCGCCAACAATCATGGTTAACCCGCCGACCACGGCAACAACATCCATGGCAACCGGAGACAGGTTGTACAGCGGCGCAAGCCTCGCCACCATAAATACCCCAGCCGTCACCATGGTGGCCGCATGAATAAGCGCGGAAATCGGCGTGGGCCCTTCCATGGCATCGGGCAACCACACATGCAGCGGAACTTGGGCAGACTTCCCAACCGCGCCGACAAACAACAAGAGGCAGATCAACGTCATCGCCGAGACTTCCCAGCCACCTCCCACTGCACCCAACAAATCAACGGTTTCCCCAACATGTGCGGCAGCGTCGGCAAACACCGGCTGATATTGAAGGGTTCCAAAAATTACAAACACCAACATGACACCGAGCAGGAACCCAAAGTCACCAACACGGTTGACGAGGAAAGCTTTCGTGGCCGCCGCGCGGGCGGAAGGCCGCTCATACCAATGACCAATGAGCAAATACGAGCACAGCCCCACCGCTTCCCAAAACACAAACAATTGGAGGAAGTTATCGGACATCAGGAGCATGAGCATCGAAAACGTGAAGAGCGCAATGTTCCCAAAAAACCTGGCGTATCCTGGTTCACCATGCATATACCCGATCGTGTACACATGGACGAGTCCACTCACGATGGTCACAAGCATGAGCATCACTGCCGTCAGTTGATCAACATACAAACCAATACGAATAGTCAGATCACCAGAAGACGCCCAGGTATAGAGAGGTATTTCCAGTACATGGCCGTTCGCCACTTCTGACAAGGCCATAACCGACAGCACAAAAGAGATCCCTACCGCAGGCACGGCAATAAGATGGGCCCGATCCTTGATACGATGCCCCAATAGCCCGAGTACGATAAAGGCAAACAGTGGGAGAAGTGGAATCAGCGCGTAGAGCATCAACCTACCATTTCAACAAGCTGAAATCATCGACATTGATACTCTCATGGTGTCGATACAACGCAATGATAATCGCTAATCCGACGGCCACTTCAGCGGCAGCCACCGTCAACGCGAAAAAGACAAACACTTGGCCAGCCAGATTGCCCAAATAGGCGGAAAAGGCCACAAAGTTGATATTGGTGGCATTGAGCATAAGCTCAATCGACAAGAGGATGACGATGATATTACGACGGACCAGAACTCCAACGAGCCCGATCAGAAACACCAGCCCGCTCAACGCCAAGTACAATTCAATAGGAACACTCATGATAATTTCGACTCAAAAATATCTTTTTTCGTCAAGATCACGGCGCCGATCATTGCCACCAACAAAATCAGCGAGGCGATTTCGAAGGGAAAGAGATAGGTGGAATACAAGATCTCACCAATGGACTCCGTATTCCCAACAGGTAGCCCCGGCTCGCCTTGAGAATGTGAGCGTGGAGACGCCACGGTAATGCCTCGGCTGACTCCCAACACCACGGCTTCCACCAACAGCACGCCCCCTAAACACAACGCCACGACGCTCTGCTTATTATATTTTTCCTCACCTTTGATATTGAGCAGCATCACGACAAAAAGGTACAGCACCAAAATGGCGCCAGCGTAGACAATGATTTGAATGGCTGCGAGAAACTCGGCATGCAGCGTGACGTACAAGCCCGCGACATGGAAAAACATGACCAGGAGGGACATTGCACTGTAGATTGGATTTCGGAGCGCCACCACTAACGTCGCCGTTAGGATAATCACTCCCGCCAAGTAGAAAAAGATCAGGGTTCCCAACGAATCATCCTCTTACCCTACTCACACATTCAATCCCACTCCAATGCCCGGCGCATTGGGGAATGGAGACCATGATAGTGTTAATCAGAATTCTTTCTCGGGAATATCTTTGAATGACACGTTGAAATACGCAACGTTCGGATGTTGAAATTCCAAGCGCTTTTCTTTGACCGGGAAGGCACGTTCTCCAATAGCCAACAACTGTTCTTTATTTAAATCCAAATCGCGTTTGTTATACACAGTCCATTCGTATTCCTGGGTCATGGCTAAGGCATCAACCGGGCAGGCTTGCACACACATCCCGCAAAACAGACATCGCGTCATATCCATATAATATTCTTTAGCATACCGCTTGGTGGGTTCACCCGGCACTTCGGCGCTCACCACTCGGATCACTCGTGAAGGACACGCCGCCTCACACAAATCGCAACCCACACATTTTTCCGTGTCGTCATCGTACCGAAGAAGAGCCAACATCCCTCGATAATTACTCGGCAAGGACTTTTTAACATGCGGATATTCCAAGGTAATGGGGCGGTAATGCAGCAAGTGCTTCATCGTCTGCTTCATCCCTATCAGGATTTCGTAAAAAATCAGTGTTTTAAACCACGCTTTGATTTTCATGAAAATCTCAACTTTGTCCTCAGTGGAAAATATAGGCCATGATGGACGTGATCACGACATTGCCCAAGGCAATCGGCAGAAGCACCTTCCATCCAAACCGCATGAGTTGATCATACCGAAGCCGTGGAAGCGTAGCGCGAAT
>CAYMQW010000051.1:0-3182 GCA_964392595.1 uncultured Nitrospiraceae bacterium | reverse complement strand
AGAGAAAGAACGCCACTTTCAGGGCAAACCACATAATCCCGGTCACCCAGGCCAAATCACCAGGGGCTTGAAGAACCGGCAACGGCGCGTCCCATCCACCAAAAAAGAGAACCGTCGTCACGCACGACACCAAAATCATATTGGCGTATTCCGCCATGAAGAAAAACGCAAACCGCATCCCGCTGTATTCGGTAAAGAACCCAGCCACTAATTCACTTTCCGCTTCGGGCAGATCAAACGGCACTCGATTTGTCTCGGCAATAGACGCAATCAGAAACACGACAAACGCAACAAACTGAGGAAAGGGAGGAGCAAACGCATACCAATTCCAGAACCCGCCAAGTTGGTTTTCCGTGATCGTGACTAAGCTGAGGCTCCCAGACAACAACAACACGCCAACAATCGACAATCCCACGTTTAACTCATAACTGATTAACTGGGCAGCCGACCGAAGTCCACCCAACAAGGAATATTTACTGTTTGATGCCCACCCACCCAAAATAATTCCATACGCGCCTATAGAGGCAAAGGCCAAGATGTATAACACCCCAATATTAATATCGCTGATGACAAAGGGTTTAAATTGGACACCGAACATCTCGACATCCCAGGAGGGCCCAAAGGGAATCACGGCAAACCCAATGAGGGCCGGAACCAACACTAAGATGGGAGCCATACTAAACATAATTTTGTTGGCCCCAGCAGGAATAATGTCTTCTTTAAAGAACAACTTCAATCCATCAGCAACGGGTTGGAGGATGCCATAGGGACCCACCTCCATTGGCCCCATCCGATCCTGCATCCAACTCAGCACCTTGCGCTCCATGAGTGTGAGCACGGCAACGGTGAGCAACACCACGACCATGACCACAGCAATTTGCGACACCGTGAGCGCCAATCTCATGACGACTTCATTCACAGATCATCTCCTTCAGTAGGCTGGTCTTCAATTGCGGTATTAACTGAACCAACCAAAATCTTATTCACAGATAGCGAGAGCTACGCTACCCGATCAACACGAACTTGTGTTGTTTTCCAGCACGGCACGTGATTGCGTTCATCAACTGTCACACTAAAGAGCAGTCGAAGGTCGTGATCAAAATGTTCAGGGAACCATGCCACGCCTGGGGGTATCCGATCAACCAGTTTAACGGGAACGGTTACATCCCCATTCCCATTCGACAGACGCACGGTGGCTCCATCTTCCACACCAATCCGAGTCGCATCCTCAGGATTCAAACTGAGCACCCCATTGTCTTGAATTTGTGTCAGTCCTTTGGATCGCGTACTAAATTTTCCTGAGTGATACATCGATTGTCCAAGCATGAGGGTCAACGTCCCCTCACGTGCGGGGACTTTTTTGGTCAACGCATATCGAGCCTGCACGTCTTCCTTGAACCCTTCACGAAGATATTGTTCCACCACATCAGCGTTGGCCACATGAGCAATCGATGTCGGTCCCAACAGTCCGTATTGCGGAATAAGGCCACGAATCTCTTTGAAGATTTCCTTGACCTCTCCATATTCCATGGGTGAATCCATGAGCACAGACAAAGCGGAAAAAATTTCCCAATCCGGCTGACTTTCTCCAACCGGCTCAATGGATTTGCGCACAGGTTGGACATGGCCTTCGGTATTCGTAAAGGTCCCATCTTTTTCGACCGCCGAAGCAGCGGGCAGCACGACGTGAGCTTTCTTGGCCGTTTCCGTCATGTAGAGCTCTTGACACACGATAAATTCCAGCGCATCAAGCGACTCAGAAACCTTGGCATCAGGGGGCAAGGATTCGAGGGGATTTTCTCCAACAATCATCATGGCTTTGAGACTGCCCTGGCGAGCTCGATCAAACATCTCCACCATGGTGGCTCCGGGAGTCGTCGGCACATTCAGGCCCCAGATTTCCGACAATGTAGTTTGGGCCGTGGCATTATTGACCTTTGAAGGCCCAGGAAGATACTCGGCCACGACGCCCATTTCGATAGCGCCTTGTTCATTATTTTCTTCCGCCAAGATTCCTAATCCCGAACCCTGGGTACCGTGGTGTCCAGAAAGAATCAGCAGATCAAGCAGATTGGTGACAATGCCTTCACCACCAATGGCTCGAAGCACTCCCTGTCCAGCAAGAACAACCAGCCGTTGTGCCTGACTCAAAGTTTGAGCGGCTGAGTAACACTTGTCCGCTGACAATCCACCAGCTTGTTGAAGCTCTTGCCAGGAAATCTTTTCAACTTCAGCAATAATGGTACGCGCAAATTCAGAGGCCTTTGCAGAAGAGCGTTCATCGACCAAATTCTGCTCCACCAATGCCTTCATCAATCCAATCACGGCGACATCAAAGCACTCCGGGAGCACGGTCATATGATGAGTGGCCAAGGTCGTAATATTACTGATCGTGGAAAAAGCAGGGAGCGAGGTTTCAAGCGTGATGAGCTTGGCCCCATGCTGTTTGACTGCTTGTTTAACTTTCAACCCGGTAATAGGATTCGCCTCGGTAATACTCGTGCCAACCAGCAACACCACATCCGCTTCCACAATATCCTCAAACGTCACGGTCCACCGGTGAGTGCCTTGCACACGTTGAAGAGCTTTGACACCATTGATATACCCATACCGCGCACTACTATCCACGTGTGGAGTCCCAACCACGCCTCGCATAAATTTCTGAAATGCGTAGAGTTCTTCATTGGTGCAACGGGCCGTGATTAAACCACCGATGGCCTCCGCCCCATGCGCATTCTTAATATGAGAGAATTTTTCGGCTACCGTTTCCAGTGCCTCTTCCCACGTAACTTCGGCGAACGATCCATCAGCTTGTCGTATTAACGGATTCTGTAACCGATCAGGATGCACATTCGCATGAAAGCCAAAATACCCTCGGGCACATAGATCGCCATCATTGCGACCAGCGCCCAACGTGGAATTGACTTCGATGAGATCTTCATCTTTTCGTTGCACGGTTATCTGGCAACCATCACCGCAAAAATTACAAATGGTGTCCGACCGTTTCAACATCCATGGCCGGTAATCATACATCGACAAACGGTTGGTGATTGCCCCTACCGGGCAAATTTGAATGCACCCGCCACAAAAATCACACTCAAGTTCGTTCCCTGCCCAATGAGATATTTGGGTCATGGTCCCGCGGCCCACCGGAGCTAACGCCTTGGCGTTCACCACTTCAT
>CAYMQW010000050.1:8229-9886 GCA_964392595.1 uncultured Nitrospiraceae bacterium | reverse complement strand
CAGGCCCTTTGATGCGCGGAGCGTACTCATAGTACGTGGGTACGACAAAGGGCCGAGAACGCCGCTGACGCCATTTTTCAACATTCCCCGAAGAGAAATAATTACTTCCATGAAATTCTATGCGGTTCGGGTTGGGCGTTCTCCCGGTATTTATACGACGTGGGATTCCTGTGCTGCGGAAGTCAAAGGACATCCCGGCGCCGTCTATAAATCCTTCAAAACCCAAGAAGAAGCCCAGTCGTTCATGGGAGATGAGGTACCTGAACCCAAGCATGGTGCCGAGCAGGATCCATCCTCACGATCATCATCGGCAGCTGTTCATATTTGGGTGGATGGATCCTGCATCCATAATCATGGCCAGGCCATGCAACTCGGCTGGGGGTATCTCATTCGCGAGGGAGACCGTGAACTTCATCGCGCCAGTGGGAACGATATTCCCGAAGAGGCTCGACAACATCGCAACGTGGCCGGTGAGATTCAAGCCGTGTTGAAAGCACTGGAATGGTGTGGAGAACGCGGTATCCCCAGCGCGACCATTTACTACGATTATCAAGGGTTGGCAGAATGGGTGAACGGCTTTTGGAAGGCAAAAATGCCTTTTACCCAGGCGTATGTTGCCACCGTGAAATCACATGGAATGGATCTTCGATGGGTAAAGGTCTTGGCCCATTCAGGAGAAGAGTTTAACGAGATCGTGGATCAATTGGCCCGTGATGCTGCCAGATCAGAACGTAAGGCGTAATGGGTGATGCGTAAACAAAAAAAAGATTGGGGTTCACGCATTACGCTTCACGGATTACACTTTACGCTTTTACAACTTCCCTTCCCCTTTGAGATACTTCCGAAATCGATCCATCAATTCTTCGCCCAACACACCGACCTCTGGTTTCTCTTTGGTCATAAATTCTCGAATTTCAGAAAGGCGCTGTTCCGCTTGATCATTACCCTTGAGCCGTTTGACTTTGTGCAGGGCATCATCAAAGGCATCGAAGGTGAGTTCTTTGTACCCAAACGCACGGATGCGTTTGACCGCTTTCATCATGGCTTCATTCCGGAACACGGTGAGATGTTCCGAATCAATTTCTTGTAACCCCAACTTTCTCGCACGGCGCTCCGCGGCTTTTCGAATACCGCTACGGACAAAATCCGGCGAAGTATTCAACCGTTTCCAGGCTTCATCGGTCCAGTCTACCCGTTCCTGTGGAGCGTCCCAAATGGACGTAAGGGTGGGTTCATCAATGATTGTTTTACCAGACTCTCGAGCCAAATCTTCTGCATCACGCTTGAGCATGTCTGTCACAAATTCAAGTGCGATGGGAGGAGAGTTTTTGATTTTGTCACGCAACATAGCCTGGGCACCCTCGGTCCATTCTAGAGGCGTCAAGGCCTCTTCGGCCCGCTCTCCCATGGATTCAACTTTGTCAAATAGGTCGACGTTGACTTCCATATGGCCACCTTCACGAGCCACCTCTTCGGTTATTTGCTGAATCATCGCACGCATGAATTCAGGGACCGTCTCTAATCGTTTTTTGGCTTCGGCAGTCCAGGGCAAACGTCCTTTGGCCATTTGATCGGCAGCTTCGGCCATGCCCGCTTCCCCCCCCCCCCCCCCCCCCCATTTTTTTTTTTTATTTTTTAATAAATCTTCCGGGGTGTT
>CAYMQW010000050.1:5944-8219 GCA_964392595.1 uncultured Nitrospiraceae bacterium | reverse complement strand
ACCCATCATTTGTTTTTTGAATTGATCAAGTAGCTCTCCGGTGATTTCATGTCGCCCAATCTCACCAGCTTTTTTTTCGGCTAACCGTTTGACCATCCCGCGTAAAAAAATTGGAGCTCGCTCCAATCGTTCAAGGGCTTCTGGAGTCCACCCAACAGTGGTGGTGGTTTCAGGCTCTGAAAAACTCATAGATCTATTCCTAGCGAATCACTGTTCAGTAATTCCTTGATTTCTTTTCCGGCCTTGAAAAAGGGCATCCGTTTTTCTGGGACTGCCACAGTTTCTCCGGTTTTGGGGTTGCGTCCATCCTTCGTTCGCCTGGTTCGTAATCGAAAACTTCCGAAACCTCGTATTTCCGTTTTTTCGCCTCTTTGCAAGGCATCACGAATTGAATCAAAGATGCAGCTCACAACTTTTTCCGCCTCCCGCCGACTTAAAGTCGTGGCTTTTTCCGTGACTTTTTCAATCAAGTGTGCTTTGGTCATTGACCCTCTCCTTGATTCATCATTGACAAATCATTTTGGCGCGCGGAAAGCGGAATGTAATATTTAGGGACGATCAGCGTCTCATTAGTCAATTCTTATAAAGCCATGAAATACATTAAGTTGAGACCCGTGTGAATGGGTATTGGCGATACGCCGCCCAAAAATCGGTTTTCCATGAACTCCCGAAAGGAGAACGGCTTCTGGGTTTCCACCACATAGGGATCCTCTTTCATGCCACTCATGTCAGCAGCAAGTTTGATCGCCTGGTGGAGGTCGCCAAGCTCATCCACGAGCAGGACATCCTTGGCTTGTTGGCCTGTGAAAATTCGTCCATCAGCCAGAACTTCGACATCCGCAATATCTAAAGACCGGCCATCCGCCACCGCTTCGATAAATTGACGATGGGCATCATCCATCACGGATTGAAGATATTGACGTTCTTCATCAGTCATCGTCCGAAAGGGAGAACCGACATCTTTGTATTGGCCACTTTTGATGACGGTATTTCGAATACCGATTTTCTCCATGAGGTCTTCAAAGTTCGCCAATTGCATGATAACCCCAATGCTTCCCGTCAATGTTCCCGGATTGGCCAAAATTCGATCTGAGGCAACAGCGATATAGTATCCGCCTGATGCGGCCACTGTGCCCATCGATGTCACGATGGTTTTTTGATTGTCGTTCCGAACACGCTTGACTGCATTGTAGATTTCTTGCGAGGCCGCGACGCCTCCACCTGGGCTGTCAATACGAAGGACAATCGCTTTTACCAGAGGATCTTCGCCAAAACGTTCAAGTTCCGCTACCGTGGCTCGCGCATCAAGGATGGCACCTTCAATTCTGATGAGAGCAATACGTTCCTTCCCTAGGTTGGACAGGTCAGGGACCAGGGCCTTGCCAATAATGGTCAAGGCCAAGGCACCGACAAACATCCAAAATATGCGCCGCCAGCGAAAGGGTTTTGATCGTACTGTGGTCTCGTCAGACATGATGCCCTAATTCGAGTGTTCCCCTACTCGTTCTCCTGCTCGGGAGCAGTTTCATTGTCTTGGGCCGCCCGCCCGAGGCTTTGGTCGATGTCGCCTTGCGAACTATTGAAGTTTTCAAGATTTGTCGAATCCGTCTCCTGCGAGAATTCCCGCACACTCAAGGCGATCTTTCGTTCTTCGCAATCAACTTTGACAACTTTGGCGGTTATGGGCTCGCCAATTTTAAACAACTCCTCCAATTTCCCCTGTCGATCTTGGCCGGTTTCACTAATGTGGATGAGCCCTTCCACATCCCCTTCTAATTCAACGAATACGCCAAAATCGGCGATCTTTGCAATAGTCCCGGATGTGGTGCCACCCACTTGATAGCGGGACGGGATTTCCGTTTCCCATGGGTCAGAGGTCAGCTGTTTGTATCCAAGTGACAAGCGCTCTTTTTCTTTATCGATCCGCAAAATTACGGCTTCCACGCGCTGGGCCTTTTTAAACAACTCCGATGGATGTTTGATGTGTTTAGTCCAGGACATATCCGAAATGTGGATCAACCCATCGATCCCTTCGTCTAAACCCACAAAGGCTCCAAAGTCCGTGACGCTTTTGACCTTGCCCTCGATACGAGTCCCTACGGGGTACCGAGACTGAATGATATCCCATGGGTTGGGGGCGGTTTGTTTCATCCCGAGGGAGATCTTACGCCCTTGTTGGTCAACATGGAGAACTTGCGCATCGATCGCATCACCAACGGTAACCACGCGGGAGGGATGACGCACTTCATGAGTCCATGACATTTCCGACACATGG
>CAYMQW010000050.1:0-5934 GCA_964392595.1 uncultured Nitrospiraceae bacterium | reverse complement strand
CAGACCTTCAACGCCAGGCTCTAATTCCACGAAAGCCCCATAATCTGTCAGGCTGACCACTTTGCCTTCCACGCGGGTACCTTCTGGATACTTTGCAGCGATTTCCATCCACGGATCCGCGGTTTTTTGCTTTAAGCCAAGAGAAATTCTTCCAGTCTCTTTGTCGTATTTCAGCACTAACACCCCCAGGCGATCCCCGACTGAGAACATGTCTGACGGATGACCAACGCGACCCCATGAAATATCCGTGATGTGCAAAAGCCCATCGATGCCGCCAAGATCCAGGAACGCCCCGTAGTCCGTGATGTTTTTCACAGTGCCTTCGATCAACTGTCCTTCGGCTAACGTGGCTAATGTCGTTTGACGCTTTTTATCTCGGGTTTCTTCCAACAACGCGCGGCGAGAGATGACTACATTTCCACGCCGGTGATTAATTTTAATGATTTTAAACGGGAAGGTTTTGCCGACGAGGCCATCTAAATCTCTCACCGGGGTTAAGTCAATTTGAGACCCTGGCAGGAAGGCTTTCACCCCTATATCGACCATCATGCCACCCTTAATGCGTGAAATGACTTTCCCTTGCACTTCTTTCTCTTCGTTGTGGGACACCTCCAGCTCTTCCCATATTTTCATTTTGTCCGCTTTTTCTTTGGACAAAACGAGATTACCTTCGGAGTCCTCGCGTTGCTCGATATACACCTGGAACACATCCCCTTCCGCTAGGGTGGGGAGTTCGTCAGGAAGGAACTGATTCATGGGAATCATACCTTCCGACTTATAACCAATATCCACAATGACCCGGTCTTTTTGGATGGCCACCACGCGACCTTGGGTGATCGTGCCTTCCTCAAAATTCCGGAAGGTTTCTTCATACATTGCTGCTAACGTAGCTTCGTCGATTTCTTCAATGGGGTCGGACATAGTACTCATTCGGTTCCTTAGTTTTTCACTCGCAGTATGGCTACGGAGGTGCTAGGGGTCTCCAGCTTTGGTTTGACGTGGTGGCTAGATCACCCAGGTTTATAATGCCGGTTCCACTGATTGGCCCACGCGCTTTAACTCAGCAATCCGGTCCATGACAGTCTGACTAATATATTTGTACAATTCCTTACCTTGATATCTCTCCAGATCGTGACGAAAGTTTACGGGTTTCCCGAACCGCACAGACACTGGATGCGGTCGTAACCAAGAGGCGCCCATCGGTAACACCCGAAACGTCCCATCAAGGTAAACGGGAATGACCGGGCATTGAGCTTCGGCAACAATCATTCCAATCCCGGGCTTTCCAGGCTGCAAATTTCCGTCCGGCGATCTTGTACCTTCAGGGAAAATGACCACGGCTTGCCCCGCATTGAGCAAGTCCACAGCGTACTGAAACGCCTTCCGGTCCCATCGTTCCGGTCTCAGCGGGATCCACCCCAAAGACCGAAGCATCCAGTTCATGACCGAATTCGGAAACAAATTGGCGCGACCTAAATAGAAAAGGCGCCGCCGAACCCCGCACCCGAGTAACGGAATGTCCGCATAGCTCGCATGGTTCGCGGCTAAAAGAACCCCACCAGTTCGGGGAATATATTCAACACCATCCGTTCGATATCGAAGAAACAGGCGACTCAGGCCTCGACACAGGATCCACAAAATTCCATAAGCGATTGTGCTCACAAGCGAGCCGAGATTGACTCCAGCATGGTGGCCACGACTTCATCAATGGTCAAAGATGAAGAATCAATCACGACTGCATCAGCGGCCGGAACCAAGGGTGCGATATCCCGCGATTGGTCGCGGGTATCGCGATCCTGAATGTGTTTCCGAATATCTTCTTGGTTTTCGCTATGTTCGGCTTGACGGCTTTCATGGTATCGTCGCGTGGTTCGAGTATCAAGATCAGCCTTTAAAAAAAATTTCACATCGGCATCAGGAAACACGAGAGTTCCCATATCTCGCCCTTCGGCAACGATTCCGCCTGCTTGACCAAACCGTTGTTGAACAGGCAATAACCAGGCTCTGACCTCTGGCATCGCCGCCACTGTTGAAGCGACGCGAGTCACATCGGGATCTCGAAGATAGGCAGTGACATCTTGAGAGCCCACGATGGTGCGAGTGGTATCGTCTTCTAATTTCACATGCAAGTCCAACTGTTGCAAGAGATTTTGTAACGCCATAGAGTCGGAGTAATTGATTTCTGAGACCTTCGCTTTCCATGCTACCGCACGATACAACGCGCCAGTATCTAAATAGATATACCCTAGCTTCGTGGCTAACGTTCGAGCAGTCGTACTCTTTCCGGCCCCAGCAGGACCATCAATAGTTACGACCAACCGTCGCGTGTGGGCAGACGTCTTCAAGTTTTTTATCTAAAATAGTGATTATTATAGGATTCAATTGGAATTTGTCAATAATTCCAATAGCTTGCCATGAAAACCCGGGAAGGATGTTTCAATGCAATCGGTATCATCGATCACGGTGGGAGAATTGGCGGTCAATCCGGCAATGGAAATAGCCATGGCCACGCGATGATCCCCGTAACTTTGACAATGTCCACCTCGAAGGCTCGATCTACCCTGAACCACAAACCCATCCGGTGTTTCCTCAATAGCCACATTGAGCTTTTTCAGCTCAGTGGCCATGGCCTGGATACGATCTGTCTCTTTGACACGAAGTTCCTCCGCCCCCGTGACGGTGGTTTTGCCTTCAGCAAGTGCAGCCGCCACACAGAAAATTGGAAATTCATCAATAGTTTTAGGTACTTGCGAAGCGCCTATGGCAATACCATGGAGCCGGGCGGTTCGGATCACAAGGTCGCCTACGGGTTCGCCTGACTCATCTCGTTGATTGTCAATCTGAATGTTGGCACCCATTTCAGTGAGAATATCAAGGATACCGGTTCGGGCCGGGTTTAAACCGATATTCGGAATCCTGACTTCGGAATCTGGAACTATCGAGGCCCCGACAATGAAAAATGCCGCTGCGGAAAGATCCCCGGGCACGAAAAAATCTTTAGCCTGAAAAGATTGTCCGCCTGTTACACGAATCGAATTCCCCTCCACATCAAACGGGATGCCCAAGAACCGAAACATCCGTTCGGTATGATCGCGCGATTGCAACGGCTCGGAAAACCGTGTTTCCCCTTCAGCAAAGAGTCCGGCCAACAGGACTGCGGATTTTATTTGGGCACTCGCTACGGGAGAGACATAGTCAGATCCTTTTAATCGCGAACCTGTCACGGCCAGTGGAGCTAAGGCCCCTCCATTTCGTCCTTGGATGTGAGCGCCCATGAGTTGAAGGGGTTTCACAATGCGGCCCATGGGCCGACTCCGCAAGGAGGCATCACCGGTCAAAACCGTGAAGAACTGTTGCCCCGCCAACACTCCGGTGAGAAGGCGAAGCCCGGTGCCGGAATTACCACAATCCAACGGTTCCGCAGGTTCTGTGAGGCCCCACAATCCTTTTCCAGAGACATGTACTTGGTCGGGTTCAACCTCTATTGGGATTCCCAGCTTTTGTAATGCTGAAAGAGTATTCAAGCAATCTTCGCCTCGACAATAACCACGGATTGTCGAATTTCCCTCAGCCAGTGCACTGAGTATCAGGGCTCGATGGGTGATGGACTTATCTCCTGGAACGTGAACGGTACCACGGAGAGAGCCTTTGGGTGTGATGGTCAGGGAACTCATTTCAAGCGTTGCCGTGCATCGCGGGCTTTGGCGATTTCGTGCTCAATCCCGATGCCGTCCTGCTCTTTGATATAGGTTTTGAAACGACCCAAATGTTGTTCAAGCGCTTCGATCATCGGAATCAGATTCTCCCGATTCCACAAAAAGATGTCTCGCCACATTTCGGGTGAACTAGCCGCAATCCTCGTCGTATCTCGAAGCCCGCCACCGGAAAAATTCAACAGGTTCGTATCACCGTTGGTCTGTTTCTGCAGATCACTGAGAGCATTCATTAACGCAAAGGCCGCCACGTGTGGCAAATGACTCACGGCCCCTAAAATCCAGTCGTGCAAAAAGGGATCGATCGATCGCACAGTCGAACCCACTGCTTCCCAAATTTGTTGAATCTTGTGTAACGCCTCAGGATTGGTGTTGGTCGTTGGGGTCAACAGGCACAACGCATTCTGATACAAATCCAGACAGGCTACTCCAACGCCGGATGTTTCTTTTCCAGCAATCGGATGCGCACCAACAAAGTGAACCCCGGCAGGCAAGAGCGACTCGGACTGCTCGACAAGTGGACCTTTCACGCTTCCCACGTCACTGACAATGGTTCCTTCAGCAAGAAGGCCGCCCCATTTTTTCAAGTGCGAGGCATAGCTTTCGACAGGTGTGGCTAAAATCACCAGGTCGGTTCCTGGCATAGCGCGTGTAGGGTCTTGCTCGTACCGGTCGATAGCGCCAAGCTTGATGGCTAATTCTAGGTTCTCAATCGTTCGGCCCACCCCGACGACATGATCGGCCAGTCCGTCTCGTTTGAGAATCATACCTAAAGATCCGCCGATGAGGCCGACCCCGATGATTGTGACTTGCTTGAAATGAACAGTCATAGAGGAACTGTCGCTGGTTGCTAGTCGCTCGTCGCTGAAAAAAAATGAGCAAGGACCAACTGTCTTTTCTTCACTAGCGACTAACAACCAGCGACGATTTGAAGTGCTTACAACTCTCGTCCCACGGCTTCGGCAATTTTTTTCAGGTCAGCCATGAGCTCCTTGAACCGGTGAGGTTTAAGGGATTCTTCGCCATCACACATGGCACATTCTGGATTGGAGTGAACCTCGATCAGGAGCCCATCGGCGCCAGCAGCAATCGCGGCTTTTGCCAGCGGGGCCACGAGATTCCACTTGCCAGTGGCATGGCTGGGATCCACGATGACAGGCAGGTGAGACAATTCCTTCAAGGCTGGAACTGCCGAGAGATCCAAGGTGTTGCGATAATGCGTTTCAAAGGTTCGAATGCCACGTTCACATAGCATGACGTTCCGGTTCCCGCGCGACATGAGGTATTCCGCCGATAATAAAAATTCTTTAATCGTGGCCGACATGCCGCGTTTTAACAAGACCGGCTTGTCATAGGACCCCACCTCTTTAAGCAGCTCGAAGTTTTGCATGTTGCGAGCACCGATTTGAATAATGTCGGCTTTTTCTAAAAACACATCGGTATCACGAGGATCGATGATCTCACTCACGACAGGAAGACCGGTTTGCTTCTTGGCCTCGGCCAGAAAATCCAGCCCTTCTCGGCCCAACCCCTGAAATGAATATGGTGAGGTCCGCGGTTTATACGCCCCGCCCCGCAATATACATCCACCCGCGGCTTTTACTTCCTGGGCAATGCCGATGGTGATTTCCAGTTTTTCCACGGCGCAGGGTCCAGCCATAATCGTGAGTAGTTTCCCTCCGATTTTGACCCCATCGACATCAATGACCGTATCGTGTTTTTGAAACTCCCGGCTGACGAGCTTCCAAGGCGCCATGATCGGCGTGACGCTTTCAACCCCTGGAAATACACTCAAGGGTTGGTTGTCGAGCAGGCACTCATCCCCAATTACCCCGATGATCGTACGCTCTTCGCCCTGAGAGATTTGCGATTTGAGACCAAGCTCTCGTAGACGATCCGTAACATGTTCAATGTCTTCTTCTGTCGCTTGAGGTTTAAACACGATAATCATAAGTAGTGTTCCCCTGATCAAATGGGAGTCCCTTGAAAAAGCCTGCCCTGAGCGGAGCCGAAGGGTCTGGCAGCTGCGTTCTCGGGGCTTTGTCGTCCTCACGTACTCCATGTACGCTCCGGGCGCCAAATCCCCTGCGGCCTTGCTGGACGAATCTTTTCAAGAGACTCCTGGCCATCATTGTTGGATGACTTTTTTGAGTGCCCTCAAGAAGCGAGTATTTTCCTCGGGCTGACCATTCGTGGCGCGAATCATGGGGCCGCGAATGTG
>CAYMQW010000049.1:0-9945 GCA_964392595.1 uncultured Nitrospiraceae bacterium | reverse complement strand
AGCTTTCCCATTTGACGACTCAAGGTGGAGGCATCACGATTCCAATAAGTCGCCACCTCCTGAATGGTTGCCGTACCAAAATGTCGTGCTAACCAACCAATCACCCCACGCGCATGGGCATGCACTCGCCTTCGGGTCGGGCCACGCAAATCCTCTTCCCCGACATCATACTCCGCACCAATGAAGCCGATGATGGCCGCCAGCGGAACCACGGGCTGCGGCCTGTTCTCCCGCGCTCCGACCTGTTCTAGAAAGCGATCATCGGCTAGCACACGTGTATCCGCGCCCCCCTTATGAAACTCCTCCCGATACCCTTCGTCCTTGCCTTCTTGCACAAAGGCAGCATACCGTTGGCGGCTGGTTGATAAACGTTTGGCAAAATAGCTTAGGACCCACTCCGTACTAAGCCACGGCAGCTCCTCCTGCCCCAGGTACGCTCGATGACTGCTCCACAGATAAGTCGTGGGATCGGACACGAAGCCGGCCCGGACCGGATTGAGATGAATATACCGCACCAACGCCAACAAATATCGGTCGGCCTCCACGAGAATGGCTTGATAGCGTCCTTGAAACAAGTGGCCACAACGCCGGTGTTTTTGGTTAATCCACCGGGGATAGCGGAAGGACAGATTTTGCATGATTGGGCTCAACGGTTTGTCCTTCACTTGAATGGCAAAATGGAGGTGGTTGGTCATGCAACAGAAACCATGAATCCGATGGCGATCGCGCTCGACTCCCTGCTGGAGCAACCCATACAAGTGCTGCCGGTCTTCGTCATCGAAGAAAATATCCTGGCCCCCATTCCCCCGAAGAATCACATGATACACCCCTCCCGGCACATGAAGTCGTGGTTTTCTGGCCATGATCCAATCGTCATTGAATGGACGAGATTATTGCAATAACGCAGGCCTGACCCTATAATGACCCTATAAGCAAAAGTGTCTCGTCGTGTGGGGGCGAAACCCTGCCCATAATAATTCAGTCAGATATGCATTAATGCTTGGTGCAAAACGAAAACTAATTTAGGAATAGGAGCCATTCCTTGACTTGACTCTGTCGCCAGAGCTATCGACCTCACTGGGCTCTGTTGGCGAAGCCCAAGTTGTTGGGTATGGCATGACCATGGTTCAGGTCTATTTGTAGTATTAATGCGGAATGGTCTTGACTATTCTGTATTATACTGAATAATAGTCCTCTATGGACAATCGTGCGAGACTCTACTCCGCCATGCTTGCTACTCACCTTGAGTCCTACCGGCAGATGGCCTTTATTGCAGGACCCCGCCAAGTAGGAAAAACCACCACTTGCCGTGCCCAGGGAAATACCTACCTCGATTGGGACAACGAGGATCATCGTGAAATCATTTTGCGCGGCCCTGGCGCGGTGGCGGAATATGCTCGCTTGGATTCTGTCGCCGAGCGTCCGCACATTATCGTGTTCGATGAACTGCACAAATATCGTCGCTGGAAACTCTTCTTGAAGGGGTTCTTTGACACATATGAAGATCGGGCGAGGGTTATGGTGACGGGTTCGTCTCGTTTGGATGTCTTCCGACGCGGCGGGGATAGCCTCATGGGGCGTTATTTTCTTTTTCGAATGCATCCTTTTAGCGTTGGGGAGTTGGCATGCCCGACCATTCCTGAGTTTCCCGTTCACCCTCCGGTTCCCATTCAAGAAGAGGATTGGAAGGCGCTTTGGGAAAATGGCGGATATCCCGAACCATTTATCCAACGCAACGCGCGGTTTTCAAGACGATGGCGCGATCTTCGCCGGGCTCAGCTCTTGAAGGAAGATGTTCGCGATCTGACTCGCATTCAGGATTTGGATCAACTCGCGACGCTCGGAAAAATTCTTGCCGAACGATCAGGCGAACAGCTCGTCTACAGTACTCTGGCCCGTACCGTTCGCGTCAGTGAGAACACGGTCAGGAGCTGGATGGCCGTCCTCGTTGCCCTGCACTATGGATTCATGGTGCGTCCCTGGTACAAGAACGTGGCCAAAGCCTTGCGCAAAGAGCCAAAATGGTTTCTCAGAGACTGGTCCGGAGTGGATGACCCCGGGCAACGGGCAGAAACCTTTTGCGCCTGCCATTTGCTCAAGGCGGTTGAAGGATGGACGGATCTGGGATTGGGACAGTTTGATCTTCGATATATTCGGGATAAACAAAAACGCGAGGCCGATTTCCTTGTCACCCGCGACGGCAAACCCTGGTTTATCGTCGAAGTGAAATATCGCGAAACCAGATTGTCTTCAACCTTGGCCTACTTCCAACAGCAAACGGAATGTGCGCATGCATTCCAGATGGTGATTGAAGGCGACTTCGTGGAGAAAGATTGCTTCTCATACCACAAACCGGTTGTGGTGTCTGCCCGTGCTCTGCTCTCCCAGCTTCTGTAGGTCTAACCCCGACGAGCCGGAACCAAAATGGTGCAGTACGACAGCAGTCCTTGTTTTCTCTTTTTTTCTCTACATGTTAGATTTGACAGATCTTGACCAAGTCTAATCCGCCTTTTTACTGACACCCTCAGGATTAGGCTATTTTTTACCAAATCATTTTGTTCTTGCCTGTGGCATGATTCCTCCAGAACCCGACACCAACCCACCTGCATTGCCGAAACCCTCGGGAATATCACGACTGTTGAAATGGCTGGCGGTATTCGCTGGTCTTGTTTTGATCCTCGTGGTGTGTGTGGTCTTGCTGTTGACCTATTGGTTCCCTTCTGAATTGGTGCGTGAGGAGTTGGAGGTGCGATTGTCTGACATGCTGGATGGGACGGTGCGCATTCGGGGTTTGTCCTTTAACCTTTTGCATGGACTGAGCTTGCAGCACGTCGAATTTCAGCAAGGCCCACAACCCATGCTTGAGCTCGACGGTTTAGTTTTAGATTACAGCCTATTTGGGCTTCTCCAGCAGAAGTTAACAATCAATGAAGTCCGCATCGACGGAGCTGACCTTTCTCTCAACTTGGCTGAGTTACAAGGGGCTTTGGAAGAACCTGGGCAAGAGCCAGCTCCGCCTTCGACGGACTTTGGAGGGTTGCCACCGATCCCACTGACCTTGGCTCTCGAATCCTTGATTATCAGTCGGACCAATATCCAGCTAGAGGTGTCACCGGACCTTGCGGTGACGGTGCGTGATCTCAACCTTGAACTATCCGGTGGGGTAGAAAACGATCTTGTTCAACTTAAGGGCGATGTAGAGGTCGCACAGGTTGGGGTTGATCTTGATGAGAAGCAACTCCGTTTTC
Source organism: uncultured Nitrospiraceae bacterium (assembly GCA_964392595.1). Classification (GTDB taxonomy): domain Bacteria; phylum Nitrospirota; class Nitrospiria; order Nitrospirales; family UBA8639; genus Nitronereus. Next base: position 6,697 of record CAYMQW010000049.1, on the reverse strand, counting down.
CCTTTGGTCTGAGTTTTGATGTCACTGCGGATTTGCCCAGACAACATCTTGAGCTTGACCATGTGACAGTCACGTCAGAGCCGACCTTTGGTTTGACGCTTTCAGGAAACATCGAAGAATTTCTTGGCGCACCATCGTTGGATCTTTCGCTAGATGACACCCGGTTCGATATCGAGCGGGTATTAGCCTTGGTCAGTGACTTTGTCCCGGCGGAATTTCGTGATGTGAATATTTCCGGTATTGTGTCGCCGACCCTGTTTGTGAAGGGGGGGCTTGGGAAGAGTGGGTTTTCGGGAGCGGCGAGTACGCGCATTGTGATTCAGGGTTTACAAGCAGATCTTGCTCAATTTGAGACGAAACTTAATCCGACGAATGTGGAGGTGAATCTGACGGATGTGGTGATCAAAGAGAATATGCCTGATGCCGGAACCGTTGAGATTCACGTTCAGTCAGACAAGGCGGCGTTCCAGATCTATGAGGTCGAGGACTTGGACTTTCAGTTTTCAGGAGATTACTTTGCCGTGGGGCCTGTCTCGGCGAACATGAATGTTTCGGGAATAGCCAATGTGCCACCTCAAGAGCCGCTTGCGGCGCTAACGCTTCCATTCGCTGTACGACTCGACGCGCTTGGGAACTATCGTACGCAGGATGCGACGATCAAACAGTTGGTCGTGAAATTGGGCAACCTACTGACGGTTCAACTCGAAGGGACGGTGAATCCCAATCCGGGTCCGCCCCAGACCATGAGTGTCAATCTGAAAACGCGGCTTGAACCCCACCTCGAACATATTTTGCCCCTCGTTCTTCAAAATCTGCTACAGGATCTTTCTATTGAAAAACTCGCAGCGACGGATTTTATCACCGTCAACGTTCAAGCGAGACTCGATGCAGAGTATCGCCCGCTTGAGGCAGACGTCTCAGCCAGAGTAAATGTGGGCAATATGACGATCAGGCAGAAAGCACTCTCTGCTGAAGTCACCCTCGACACCATGAATTTTGTCATTGCGACCCGGTATAATGCTCGGAGGGAGGATGTCCGGGGATCCGTAACCGGGACCCTGAATTTCGTAGGACTTGACTATGGGGAGATGGCTGCCGTTGGGCAAATCGGTTTGGCTTTGGATACATCCTTTAACGGACGGCTCTCCTCCACGTTTGAACTCAGCGAGTTGCTGTCTGAGCAAGCGTTAACTCTGTTGGTGAAGAACATGCAGTATACGTCTCCTGATTTGGGAGTGGGCTTGGAGGAGTTGACCTTGTCCGCCACATTCCATGAAAACCTTGATGAACAACACTTTACGGTCGATGAACTTCGAGTGACCAGTGAATCGCTCATGGATGTAAGGCTCGCCGGTGACTTTCACCAGGAATCCCAGAATTTTGATGTCTCGCTCGATATTCCCTACGTGAATGTCGGGGAGTTTCAAAGCAAGTTATCCGGTGAGGCGGTACAGAGTCTGAATGCATTGAATCACGGCGGTGAGATATCACTTTCCATGAAGGCTTCGGGCCGAGTGCCTGAGGAACAGGATATTCAATCGTTAAACATTCCCGTTGCCCTGACCACCAAGCTTTCTTTGAACAACGTGCATGGAGCCTTTGCCGACTATCAGGTGAATGGCGCCGAAGGTACGGTCTCTTTTTCTTTTGTACCGGGCGATCGTCCAGTTGTGCAGGTGAAAACCGATCTCACGTTTGCCGAAGTGTTGTTGGGAGCGGGGTTGCCGCTTGAACGTCTGTCCGGCACATTTGCCAAGTTTAATGTTCTGTCGACAAATTTTGATCAAGTTGTGGTGAAGACGTTACATGTCGGGATGAACGGCGCGGATGTTTCCCTGGAAGGGGCCGTTGGCGGTATTCGAGAGATCATTGAAGGTAAGGGTGATGTGATGTCGAACTTACCGGACTTGTTTGCGCAAGTGAACACCACTGTTCAGGTAAGCCTCGATGAATTCCAAATGGTATTACAGCCGATGGGGTTCATTGGTACAGGGCAAGCTCAGGTTGCCCTGTCTCTCTTAAAAAAGGAACGTGGGCCTCTGGCTTTGAAATTGATACTGGGAAGCCGAGGTGTCCAATTCAGTCAGGATGGAACACGAATAGAAAATGTGGATGGGCAGATCACCATCCGAAAGCGACTGAACTGGACTGAAAATGCCGTGGCTAAATCCCAAACGCGGAGGTTTCGCCCAACTGATGTGCTGTCTCAGTTGCGATCGATGAAAGGAAAAGAAAAGAGTGTAGCCATTGATCGTCTCGATCTTGGATTGCTCTCAGTGTCGAACTTTTCCGCGAATATTCTGTTTGATCAAGATGCCTTTCAGGTTCAAAATTTAGCCATGAATCTGTTGAATGGCGGGGTGGGCGGAAACATTATCGTGACCGGTGGCAAGGCGTTTGGTGTGGCTGGGCGATTTGAAGCGGCGCATCTCGACCTCAATCAATTGCTTGATGACACGCAACGAATTTCAGGAGATAGTCTGCTGGATGCGACGATTGGCCTGTCAGTCTTTTTCGAACAAGAAACTGGGGCGTTGGATCTGAGTCGAACTGAGGTGAAGCTGTTTATCACGCATATTGGCCAGGAGGCGGTTGATCGGCTGTTGGTCTTGCTGGATCCCGACGGCAGTAACCCCACCTTGGTCACCGCGCGGTCGCAAATCAAACTTGCGAATCCGTCAAAAGTGTCCCTGCAATTGGCTAGAGGAATGTTGAGTTTGGAGATTCTGTTTAGTGAAGGGCTCCTCCAGCCGTTTCGTCTTCATCGAATCCCAATCGGCAAAATCAAGCAATTCAAGGCTGCCACGGAAGGCATTCCCGACTGGGACAATGTAAGAAAGATCATGGCCATGGTTGGCGCTCAGGCCTATGGTTTGGATGAACAGGGAAAACTGGTGCTGCAGTAATGCGTGATGAGTACATGGCAAAGGAAGATACAGAGATGAGTTTAGGCCTCTTCACCCATGACGCATCACGCTTTACGCATCACGATTTTTCAAGAGGAGCCAAATGATTCAAGGAGGAGTACATACCATGAAGCACATGAGTCAACCTATCTGGTGGCTTGTCCTAGTCTTTGTCGCTGGATGTGGTGGACCCTTGGTGGGTGTTACGGTAGTCGATGAACGAACAGCCTTGGAAAATCAGGTATTGGGAACCTATGAAGAGTTGAACCAGGAAGTGCTCTTAGTCGCGTCGGTTCGCTACATCGATCCCAAAGGACAATTGAAAAAGGCTGCGGAAATCCCTCCTGGGAAGAAAAAGGTGATTCGGGCTCTCCAGCGTGCGTCATTCAATAAAGATGATATCGATCAGTACAAAGAACAAGGGGTGCTTGGAGAGAACAATCAAGGTGGGATTACGCTTTTAGCCGCTGCCAAAGTTTCCCCTGACCAATTGCCCTTTGTTGAAAACTTGGTTCAGGAAGAAAACGCCGATCGGGATGTGGTCATGCGTCGGGTCATCGAGACGAATGAGACACTCTCCAAGAAGGATTTTCCAAGGGTAAAAAAGATGTTTGCCTCATTAAATCGTGACAAAGCTTTGGCCGGGCACATGATCCAATCCGAGGATGGCATATGGACGAAAAAGGAAAAGAAGTGATGATAATCTGTTCGTTCCGCATCACGAGATTTCCGCAATCTTTTAAAAAACTGATGTGGAGTGTTCTCTTCCTTGTGATGTTTGGTTTTGCCACTCCCTGTCCCGGACAGGCTGCGGATGTTCATCAGGTCACCACGCATCCTGCACTGGAATATTTTCCTGCGCCGTCTCAAGACGGACGATTTCTGGCCTTTGTGTCCGAGCGATCGGGAAATGCGGACATTTGGTTGAAATCCTTGAGTCTTGGTGTGGTGTCTTTGCCCCGTCAACTGACGACGCACCCAGCCGTCGATAGAGATCCGTCCTTGAATGCTGAAGGCAGTCAATTGCTGTATGTCTCTCATAAGTCTGATCCTCGGGGGGACGTGTACCTGATGAATCTGACGACCGGCGAGGAGCAGCGACTCACCGATTTAGGTACGGCGGATTCATTGCCGCAATGGGGGGCGGACGGAAATTCAATATTGTATCTCTCCCAGGATGTGGCGACCGGTGTTCAAACATTGAAACGACGTGCCGCAGCCAGTGATCAAGCAACCACGCTGCGGTCACATGTGTCCGCGTATTCGATTGGGCCAGATGGCTGGATCGTGGTTTCGCAACATGGAGCATTGTTCCTGTTCAATGAGCAGGCACCAGATTACGTGAAAAGCTTGGACGTGTCATCGGGGTTGAACATGTGGTCGGCGATTCACGACGATCACTCTGTGGCCTGGACCCATTACTCACAAGATACTAATGATGATGGGGTGTTGGATGCGAACGACGAATCTTCCATCTGGTTTGGTCAATGGGATTTTCAAGGCGGCACACAGCTCAGTCAATATCACATGACGTCCTTAGGCCAATTCCATCTCTACCCGGCAGCGGCTCAAGGGTTTGTCTATTTTACGGATTTGGAAAAAGGGGACATCTTTCGAATCCGAACACAGGAATTTTTAGACGACTATTCCTCATTTGATCAGGCGAAAACACTGGCCGACCGGCTATTGGATCGAGGCAAGATCAACGAGGAATTGCTCGTCCTTGCCAATATTTCGCGAAATTTGACGCAATCCCTTGATGAAGAAACCCGTGCTGAATTTGATTTTGCCTACGCGGAACAGTTGATCGAAGCTGAGGAGTTTGTGCGAGCGCAACATGTGATCGAGCCGTATTCAGACTCTTCAGGCGAGGTTGGTGCCTTAGCGAACATTCAGAAGGTCGTTCTGCCTCTATACCAGCAGGCTCCTTCTATGAGTGTGGAAGAACTTAAACGTAAGGTACAAGCGGGCGCTGATGAAGTCATGGGAATCGGAGACGTGTATCGGGAAAACGACACCGTGTATGGCCAGGCTCTGATTGAAGCTGGTCGATTATATTTGTTGATTGAAGATTCCCTTTCGGCTTTGGACTATTTAGTACGCGTCGATGATTTGGCGAGCAAAGAGGTTCGTGCCAAAGCCCTGTTTACCCGGGGAACGCTCTATCGGGGGCTGGGAGATCAAACCAGTTTACTCACGGTCTTCATTGATGTGATTAGGATGTTTGGAGAAGACAGTTCGTGGGGAACACGTGCAATAGCTCAAGCGATTGCCGTGTCGGAACAAGGGAAAGATGTGCATGAACACGTTGCGTCGCTTCGGGAACTCATTGCACAGCAGGAAACATTGACGCTCCTGGTCGGGACTACGCGGTTACGTATCGCGGATTTGCTCGATGAGGCAGGCGAGCAGATCAAGGCGGTTCACACGCTTGACCGGTTGTTAGGCGAGCCCCCTCCTTCCGATTCTATAGTCACGCAAGCCTATCGTCGGAAAGCTGAGATTTTGGCTGCGGCCGAACGGTATGAGGAAGCTGCGGACGTGTATGCCATTCTTGTGGATCGAACCGGAGAAGATCCGACGATGTTGGAGCAGGCCAAAGAACTCTTGGTCCTGCAACTGGTGAGAGAAGCAAGAAAGGATCGAACTATTGGCGAAGTCCGTATTGCCGCCAAGGCCTTTCGAAGGATTACCGAAGATTATCCGGACTCGGTTGAAGCGCACCGCGGCTATATCAACACGAAGGTGATGCTGAAGGAACTGCCTGAGGTGCAGGCGAGGTATCACAATCTTGTTGCCAAAAAGCCTGATTCCTCGGTGTATCAATATAGCCAAGCCTTGGCGTGGTCCTATTCCCAACCCCTTGATGTATCCAAGGTCGTCGAAGCACTTGAGGCGGCCATTCGTGTAGATCCCGGAATCTCGTATTTTCATCAGACCTTGGGATGGGGCTATGAGCAGGAAGAGCAAATCGGTGGCAATCAAGGTTTTCTGGAAAAGGCGGAACACGAGTATCGGATTGCCCTTGAACTGAATGATGAATTCCGATTTCCTGATGTGGAGTCGAATCTTCTCCTGAATCTTGGCAACACCTACCGGACGTTGGGTAATTTTCATGAGGCGTATCGGGCCTATCAACAGCGAGAATCCGGCTATGCACCCGCTGGGGATTCCGTGACTGAATTGCTGTACCGAAAAAATTATGGCGAAGCGTGCTTTAAAAGTGGACGAACAGACGAAGCCTTGGTGCAGTATCAGTTAGCGTTTCATCGTATTCCGGCAAACCAGAAAACGCTCAAAGCCGAATTGTTTGAACGGATTGCCCTCTCCCATCAAGACCTGGGGGACTATGCCAAAGCCGTCGATGCTTTTTCACAGGCATTGGACATCAATCTCGAACTTGGCAACACAAAAAACCTTGCGCTGCTTCAACGGAACATTGGGGTGAGTCTGTACAACTTGAGTGCATCCAGCACGGGGGGGAGACGGGAGGCATTGAAGCGGGCGTTGAAAAGCTATTTCACCAGCCTCGAGACCCTCAAACAATTTGGCGGAAAACAACAAACGGAACGCGCCGGTTTATTTAACGTCGATGTGGCGTTGGATGAGGGTAGCTCACAGGCTGCCACTGGATTTGACCAGAAGGGCGAACAGAAATTGATGTTTAGTTATATTGCGGGCACCTATGAGCGACTCGCTGAGCCTGGCCCGGCCCGTGACTATTATCTCAAAAAACTTGGCCTCATTTCTGAGAAGGGAGCAGATGAAAGCAACGTGGGCCTCCTCACGGA
>CAYMQW010000048.1:0-9976 GCA_964392595.1 uncultured Nitrospiraceae bacterium | reverse complement strand
GTGCACGCCGATTCTTCCAACAATCAGAAGCCATGGCTGTTCCTTACGAACGTATTGCAGCAACTTTTCGAACGCTTTTCCATCTAAAAGCGTCGTTTTAATATCTGTGCCGTCTTCTTGCGCAATCTCGCGGGAAATATCCAGGTGAGACTGGTAAATCTTGGCTAATCCACTATCGATGACTTCTTCGTGAAGTTTCTCTTGTTCTTTAAACCGAAACACTTTTCCGGCTTCTTCGTTTAAGACGCCAGAAATGCTGTAAAAAGCTGCGTAATGGAAGTAGGGATCAAAAGCAGAAATTGCCTCAACTGGTTTATTGAGGGCCTTCCCTAGAGCCAGGCCGGTTTTGAGTCCCCCAAAGGAATGAGCGCTTCCATCAACGGCTACGACGATCTTGCCACCATTCATGGGCTTCACATCCTTGATAATCAACATGTCGCAATTGCGGACTCGTCTCAGCACCCGTTCCGTGTTACTCCCAATGACAGAGTCTTTTACGGCCCCAACTCCAAGACCGCCCATAATTGTGAGGTCATATCCATTCGTATTAATGTCTTCGGCCAGAACTTTCCAGTTTCGTCCCTCTAAGGAGCGCCGTTCCAACGGAAGGTTGGCTTCCGAACACTTTTTATCGACATAGTCCAGGTAGGAATCCGTGATGATTTGAAGGCCTCGGGTGATTAACGAGTCATGGATTTGTCGTTGTCGATCCAGTTCTTTTTCATCATGATATTCTTCAGGAAGACCGGCTTCCATTTGCTTGAATCGTTTGTCATGCATTTTGGCGGCATACACATGACTTCCCACTATTTTAGATCCGAATACTTTTGCCAGACTCACACCCAGATCGACGGCCATATTAGAATGGTCCGAATTGTCGACCGGAATGTAGATGGTTTTATACATCAAACGCCTCCATGTGGAACCTGACGTTCACAGGTCATATTTTTTAAATGTTCTGTCGTGTATTCGTCTTCCTAACCTAAGGAGACCACTGTATCTCGCGCCTCGAACGGCAGGAATTAAACGCGGATACTAGCACCTGCTCTTATTTTAATGCAACAGGAGGGCCTTGACTCAGAGGTCTTGAGGGTAAAGGAAATAATCCGAAGGGAGGTTTGAAATCTAATATTACTGGAGGAGCTTTCAGCACTTGATTCCTTTGGGAATTGTAACTACTCAGGCCAATTCCCTTTTTGTCTCATAATGGCGTTCCTGTGGTACTCGCAGCATTCGGCGCGCATAAACTTGGTGGTGCTCTTCGCACCTGCGCCTTCACGTATTCCAAAATACCATCCGGTTCTGCGCTCCTCGCGCCTTGTCCTGAGGCAAAATTGAAGCAACCTGAGTAGTCACTGGAAATTGAGGGTGATCCACATGACCAGCCGAGTATTGGGATTAGTTGTATTTTTTGCTGAGTGGGGGAAGGGGGGGAATTCCTGCATGGTTGGAATCGGGAGCAAAGAACGATGATTTAGGGTTCGCGCAAGAATAACTTCCCCTGTTTGGGTGCTGAGATCCCTGTCTGGCAAGGTGCGAGGACTGCTAATATTCCTCGTATGGAAAGGACGAGCAACGCCGCCAGATGGGATGGATCGACGCCCAAACAGGGGAAGTTATTCTTGCGCGAACCCTTAATAATACAATAGGCGGATTCAACTCATAAGTGCACCACCCCACGAAATGGCCTTTGGGCAGAGTATTCAGCCAAATATTTAAGGAGGTGCCTAACGGCTACTACCATCGGCCCAATTCATCCATGAAGAACGCTACCACTCCTAAACCATGAGAATAAAAAAGGAAAAGAGGTGGTGCACTTATTATGTGAATCCAAGATAAAATTGCCGTTGAGAAGCTAATGGTTTACATGTAGAAAACCGAAAAAGGTTATTTATCACACAAGCGAGCGCCTTGGAGGTAACATATTGTTTTTATTGCGAAAGTGAGTGATAAGTCGTAGGGATGTCATCACCAATCTGCATTTTTTGTTTGACAAAGGCTCCTTAATTCCTATTTATTTATGGGTGCCAGGTGGGATATTCTCCCCAATGATTAGCGTTTGAATAGAAAATCTTTCTTACATCTTTCACCATTCTTAGGATTCTCCTCTAACATTACTTAAAGAGGGGGGGAGAATTTCTTTTGCTTTATGAAGGGAAGGGCTATATGAGCCAACAGGACTTTCTATTTACATCTGAGTCGGTCACCGAAGGGCATCCCGACAAAATTGCCGACCAAATTTCCGATGGCATCTTAGATGCAATTATGGCAAAAGATAAAAATTGTCGTGTAGCTTGTGAAACACTAGTGACCACAGGATTAGCATTTGTTGCTGGTGAAATCTCCACCAAAGCCTACGTGGAAATACCTGATATCATTCGGGAAACTATTCGGGATGTGGGCTATACCGATCCCACCTGGGGGTATGATTACCGCACTTGTTCTGTCATGACCGCGATTGATTCCCAATCTGGGGATATTGCCATGGGAGTGGATACCGGTGGTGCTGGGGACCAAGGGTTGATGTTCGGCTATGCCTCTAATGAGACAGCCGAATTAATGCCCATGCCGATCGTTTTGGCGCACCGGTTGACGAAACGATTGGCCGAAGTGAGGAAAAAGAACATATTGCCCTGGGTGCGCCCAGATGGAAAAGCCCAGGTTACGGTTGAATACAAAAAAGACAAACCCGTCCGGATCGACACGATTGTGGTTTCGACTCAACATAGTGACAAGGTCACGTCGAAAAAAATCGAACAGGATATCAGGGAAAAAGTTATTAAGCCTGTGATGCCTAAGGGCATCTTCGATCCCAAAAATGTCAAGTTCCATATCAATCCCACGGGGCGGTTTGTCATAGGGGGGCCCATGGGCGATACGGGACTGACCGGTCGAAAAATTATTGTGGATACCTACGGTGGTGTGGGGAGCCACGGTGGTGGAGCCTTTTCGGGAAAAGATCCGAGTAAAGTCGACCGATCAGCTTCCTACATGGCTCGATACATTGCCAAAAACATTGTTGCGGCCCAACTCGCGGGTAAATGTGAAATCCAATTGGCCTATGCCATTGGGGTTCCAGAGCCTGTTTCGGTTTTGGTTAATGCCAAAGGAACCGAGAAGGTGGCCATTGAGCTTATCGATAAATTGGTCAGAAAACATTTTCCCATGACCCCGCGCGGGATCATGGATCATTTAAAGCTTCGCCGTCCCATTTACAAAGAGACGGCTGCCTATGGGCATTTTGGGCGAAGTGGCCCAGGATTCACATGGGAAAATACCGATAAGGCCGCGATCTTGAAACGCGAAGCTGGCAAATAGTCGCGAACGCAGGCGGCGTATTTAACTATTTCCAAAAAAAAAGAAGAGGAAAACTTATGAATACTGAACCCACTGTTAGCGATTGTAAAGTCGCGGATATTAGTTTAGCTGACTGGGGACGCAAAGAAATTCAAATTGCCGAAACTGAAATGCCTGCCTTGATGGCCTTGCGGGACAAGCATCGGAATGCACAGCCACTCAAAGGCGCGAAAATCCTTGGCTGCATTCATATGACCATCCAGACGGCTGTGTTGATTGAAACATTGATCGAATTGGGTGCCGATGTCCGATGGTCCTCCTGCAACATTTTCTCTACCCAGGATCATGCCGCTGCGGCCATTGCCGCGCGAGGTATTCCCGTGTACGCCTGGAAGGGGGAAACGCTGGAAGAATATGAGTGGTGCCTTGAACAAACAATCTTAAAAGATGGCCAGCCTTGGGAAGCCAATATGGTGTTGGATGATGGTGGGGATTTGACCCTCATGCTCCATGAGAAGTATCCCGCGATGCTGGGCAAGATTCATGGCGTCACCGAAGAGACCACCACCGGTGTCCATCGCCTTCAAGAGATGCTTGAGAAGGGGACCTTGAAAGTGCCAGCCATCAATGTGAATGACTCGGTGACGAAGTCCAAAAATGATAATAAATACGGATGCCGGCACAGTTTGAACGATGCCATTAAGCGTGGGACAGATCATTTGTTGTCTGGAAAAAAAGCCCTCGTAATTGGGTATGGTGATGTCGGGAAGGGGTCGGCTCAATCCTTGCGTCAAGAAGGCATGATTGTGAAAATCTCGGAAATCGACCCGATCTGTGCGATGCAGGCCTGTATGGATGGGTTTGAAGTCGTCTCCCCCTATAATGAAGGGAACAATACCGGCAAAGTCGAAGATATTAATCTTGGCCTTTTGAGCAAAACGGATTTACTGGTGACGACGACCGGAAACTTTAATGTCTGCGATGCGACCATGTTGCAATCCCTAAAAAATGGGGCGGTAGTGTGCAATATTGGACACTTCGATAATGAAATCGATACGGCGTATATGCGTGAACATTGGGAGTGGGAGGAAGTCAAACCTCAAGTGCATAAGATATTTCGCAATCGAGGGCAAAACGATCATTTGATCCTCTTGTCCGAGGGGCGGTTAGTGAACCTTGGAAATGCAACCGGCCATCCTTCCCGTATTATGGATGGATCATTTTCCAATCAAGTCCTTGCTCAGATTTGTCTCTACGAGCGAAAGTTTGCTGATAATCCTGGGGCCGAGCTCACTCTTGAGGTGTTGCCGAAGGAACTTGATGAAGAAGTGGCGGCCCATATGGTTCGCGGTTTTGGTGGGGTCATGACGAAACTTACAAAAACCCAGGCAGATTATATCAATGTGTCGGTGGATGGACCGTTTAAGGGCGATAGCTATAAGTACTGATTTCTTTAGAATTTAAAGCGGGGTCTTTCAATAAAAAGGGAAGGCCCCGCTAATTAATACCTTCCCCCAAATCTAATCGCACAAAATATTTTCTCCCTTCCTGTTTGAAAGCCTACAGACTCCTTTTTATTACTCTAGGGATTGGTGTTGAGGAGAACCGGGACTCGACCCAATAGCGCGCTTCTTTGGCTTCGACGGGTCTGGGCCCATTGAATGGGATCAGGAAATAGCTGGGCTGAAGGGGCAAGGGGAAGTGTGCGAAGCGTTCGAAACTCTGGTATGGACTGTTGCAAGCCTTGTAGTGTAGCCAGTGAAGCCCCTTTCCAGGGATTATAGAGCGGATCACCAAACAACACCATGCGCCAACTGGCATGGCGTGTTGAGAGGTAATACGCTTCAATTAAAGTATAACGACCGGTGAGCATCAATCCGAAAAATTCTGTGGGCTTTGGAAAGGCGTCCAAATAGGGTTCGCTTGTGGGCCCAATCGTGACGGTAATCCCTCGTTCAAGAGCATTTTTGCACCACCCTTTTTCCTTGGGCTGGTGAATACTGATGGCTTCACCAGAGGCCATGTGGTAACCAATGGCTCCAGGGTTAAACGAAAACGCATCTTCATAGTGCCGAAGGCGATACCAACCGGCGTACAAACCCACCTGAGGAGCTTCATCCACCTGCTGAAATCGCTTCTTTGTATTTTCCAAAATCACAGGATATGACGTTCTCTCCTTGAAAAAGGCCGCGATGTTTCGCAAGCTTTGATCGTAATCGCCATATCCAAGAGCTTTCTTGGGTTTCAGCCCTCGGGCATCCAAATAGACCTTTCCTGATAGTCCACTTTGCTCGGCCAACATGGCTTTGTCGATCATCTGCTTGGCTAATTCCGGCGTGGGCGCATCGATCCGACTGACCATCAGAATCGGAAAGGACATGGTTTCATTTTTTGGGCCCCTGTTTCTGGCACTCTGGTACCAAGCATAGAGAGGATTGGGGATTCTCCCATTCAAGGAATACCCGTCGGGATCAAGCCACAGTACGCTGAGTTCACTATCGACACTAGCTGCGGCCTCTTTATGAGTAAATTCTTCTTCTTCAGCGGTTGCAAGATGCAACACGCCTCGAATACCAAAGAAGCGTTGGGCGAGCTGATAGGCCCAATCGCGGTTCTTCTTAGATGGGTTTTGAGTGAGCAGGTTGAGCATTTGTCCTGCGATTTGTACCTGAGATTGTAGTTGATCGAGAGGGACTTTGACTCGCGCAGTAAACCTCTGCCCCAGGGGAGAGTATTTGCCGTAAGCAGATAAGCCATCCAATTGAAGAACATGTTTGGAAAAGATGGTTATCAGGTCATTTGGATTTTTTGAAGACGGTTGTTTCTGAATCTCAGCTTTGAACTTCGCAATCTGGGTATCAAGGCGCCTAAGGATTTCATGAGGTTTGTATTGGGCTGATTCTGAAAAATCTGAAGAGGCTGATGGGGAGGATGTGGAATCATTTTGAAGCGACTGGAGGGTCTGGAGTAGTTCGGAGTCTATGGTGTGCAAAAACTCCATAGCCGCGTTATGCCATTGATTGGCATCGGCTTGCCAGGCTTTTTCTTGTTCGCTTTGGTGTGGCGCGGTGATGCGAAGGGGGACCCCATACGTCGTGACGATGACCCTCGTGGTGGCAGCCAGTCCCTTGGAAACGAGTGCGGCTTTGAGTGGTTCTGCCAGGTATTTTTCATAGTCTGTCCTGCGGATCGTTTCCTTGAGAGGTAGATCCATTCTCACGATATGAGAAAGCGGGACACCTCTTTGCTTGGCATAGTGCCTGGCGACATCCATACTGTCAGGATCATTTTCATTTGCGACGATGATAAGCTGGTTTGGGTGAAGCGTGGCAAAGGCTGTGGGTTGGAGCAAGATCTGCCCTAACAATGTTAGCGAGAGAATGGCCCAAGAAAAGACTTTCCTGAAAGACCATGGGTGAACGTTCAAGTTAATGCCTATAGGCTTGGAAGATGAATATTTGGAAAGAGGCAAAATGAAAATAGTGGTTGCCCTGATTGGGCCTAAAGCATGGATTTGAGGGATCACCGGGCGTCACAATGGAAGAGGTCCAACGGTCTTCTTTGTTTCGGACTTGCTTTGAGCAGACTTGAATCAAGCAGCACCCGAATAAATAGCCATCTGTAATTGACAGAATCTAGGCGAACTACTTTTGTAAAGGATTGTAGTACTTTTGGAGTATTCTTGGGCAAAAGGCTCATAATTTGAACGGCGTCGAGGCCTAAATATTTGTCATTTGGGGCTTCTTCGAGGTTGCGAAAAGTCGTCAAGCAGCATACAGTAGATAAACAGAAGGCGATAATGAGAATACCTGTATTTATTTAAATAATTTCGGAGAGTAACCAATGTCGACATCCTATAAGGTTTTGCGGGGTCCAGAGCATTTTCTTCCCCCGGCTGCTGCTAGTATGGGTATTCGTCTGCCGGACCCCGGACAAGCTCATATTCATGGGAAAATTGTCCAGGAAGAGGAAGCCTTGGAGGCTGCGGCTCGTCAGTTTTTATCGGCCAGAGTTCCCACGATCTTTCCTGGTCCCCTGGTTCTGTGGGCCTGGAATGACAAGGCCGCCAAAAAGGCGACGGCGGTTAGGTATTTATATGAGACATTGAAAGAATCCGTGACCCCGTCCCAGCAGGCCATGCTGATTCCCATGCCTGACTACCGGCCCAAATATCCCAAAATTGACCCTGAAGTCGAAATCAATCCCAATCATCCCAATCTCACCATTTGGCATAACAAAATTGATGCGTGTATGTTCGTTGGGGTTCACTGCCACCAGGCGAATCTCTCTCTCAAAATTATTCGTGGAGGGACAGACTGTTATACGATGGCCATGTGTGCAATGGCTGGCCATGAAGATGCGATGCTGTCTTTTCGCGACGCAACAGCCGAAAAGATCATGAGATTGGCTGATTGGGTAAAAAAATTAAAAGGGTCAGTCGAGCCGCCTAAAGATTAAGGTAGGAGGGTTGGGAAGTCTCGATAAGGAATATCATTCAATAGCAATGCCAGAGAAATTAATGTTGAAAAGCCATTTAGCCCTAATCTGAAGGAGGCGAAATCATGGCCACTGAATCGTTAGTTGGAACAAAAAATAAAGTAGGGCAGACCATCACCGATGCATGGGAAATGATGCATGACTCCGAGCGCACCCCATGTTTTTTCACGGGGAGTGAGGTCATCAAAGAAGCTATTCGACGAGCAAATGTCGATGTAATGATTGCCTATCCGATTACCCCGCAAAGCGAAGCGGCGGCCTTAATCGGAGAATTGTTTGCCGAAGGGTATATTGGAGATTACTTCCGAGGGGAACATGAGTTCGCGGTGATGTCCCAATGTGCGGGTGCGGCCTTTGGTGGCGCTCGAGTTTTTACGACCACCGCTGGTCCGGGAACCATGCGAGCCATGGAAAACTTCCCGATGTGGGCTGGAGCACGGCTCCCTATTCAGATGATTGTGACGTGCCGCGGTATTAATTCGCCACTTTCTATTCAACCAGACACCTTAGAAATCGCATATCTCTTGAACACTGGGATGCTGGTATGGCATGCCGAAACGGCTCAAGATTTCTATGATTGGATTTTGAAAGGGTACATGGTTTCAGAAGAGCCGGATGTTCATTTGCCGCTGGCGCTCTGTTGTGATGGGTTCTTTGTAACTCATACCAAAGATATGGTGGATCTGACTCCAGCCGAAATGTGTCTCCCTCCGTATGATCCGTACCGGTCTCCCGTTCCGTGCATGGATATGGAATGTCCTCCCGTTCGGATGATGCGAGATCCCTTTGTCATGAAGAGCAATTACATTAGCTATGCCACCCATGCGAGCTGGCAACAGGAAGTATGGGCTGCTATCGAGCGTTCGAGAAAGCACACCATCCGATGGCTGGATGGGCTTGTTGAAGTCGAAAACCAGAATGCGGAAATACTTATTGTAGCTTCAGGGACCGCTGTTTCTCAGGGACGTGAAGCCATATCACTTTTGCAAGAAGATGGCATTGATGTGGGACTCGTAAAAATTAAAGTACTGCGCCCATGGCCAGAAGATGAAATTCGGGAAGCCACGAAAAATGCTAAACACATCATTGTGCCGGAGTTTAACGTTACCGGTTGGTTGGCGAAAGAAATCAGAGCGACGATCCCCAATCCCGAAAGAGTGTATGCCGGACCGCATGTCTGTGGTGGCATGACCCTGCCGCCAGAAATTATTGCGGCTGATATCAAAAAAGTTATCGGTATTAAGACTGCTGCGTTGGTTGGGCGGGGTAGTTGAAAAAATAGGTTTGCAAAGTGAGAAAAGATAATTAAATAGGAGGCCAATATGAGTAAAGAACGAATAAAAATAGCTCCGGAAATGTATGACATCATGCCGCCGGAATATCAGGACTTAGTTAACCATTCCACGTATGGGAAAGAAACCAGAGGGTGGAAGGATATTGGTACTTCCAAAGAATTGATTGAAGAACATTCGTTATGTGCAGGGTGTCCTGAGTCAATGGCCTTTCGGTACATTTTAGCATCCCTTCCTGCACCGGAAGATACCGTGATGGTGGGTTCGACAGGCTGTACCAGTTTAGTCTTTCCTCACATCGCCATTCATAATATTCACTCTCTCTTTGGAAACCAAAACGCGATTGCTTCCGGACTCAAGCGTGCCCTATCTGTGCGGTTTCCTGGGCAGGTCAAAGATGTCGTGGTATTGGCAGGGGATGGCGCAACGGTCGATATTGGACTCGATATGACCTTACAAGCGTGGTTCCGCCAAGAAAAGTTCACCACAATTTGTTTTGATAATGAACTCTACGCCAATACCGGCGGCCAAGAAAGCGGATTGATGCAAAAAGGGTTTGTGGCAAAGATGGCTCCCGTGGGAAAGAACTTCGAAAAAGTTCGACTTCCGGAAATTGCGAGAGAGTCCGGTTGTCATTACATCGTGAATTGTACGGTTAGCAAACCAAACCTTGTGGAAAAAGTGATTAAAAACGCGATCTATGTGGCTCGCGAAATTGGGCCGACCTATTTGCAGCTGTATACCCCCTGCATTCTGGAAATTGGGAAAAACAGCATGGAAGGCCTTCAAGAAATGCGGGACTCGGAAAAACCCACTGAACGCTTTGCGTACAGAGAATATATCAGTGAGCAGGCAAAAGAATTGTTGACTGAAATGGCCGCAAAAGAAAA
>CAYMQW010000047.1:0-10008 GCA_964392595.1 uncultured Nitrospiraceae bacterium | reverse complement strand
ACCCAAATCTTGGCGCGATATTGATCAGGTTATTTGCTCGCAGGTCCTAAGGAAGTAGGTTGCAAGGTCATTTCTCAATTATTGACGAAATCATTTCCTGCTGATAAACCGGGCCGCAGGGTGGAACTCCACGCTCTTCTGCCGGTAGACCCTCAATGGGACATTACTTGAGAATGCCGGCTTCCCTAATTTTGGGAATTCTTGATGTCAGGGAAAGTAGAGAGAGGGAGAGCGTTCTTCGAAATGGGCGAATTACTCGAAACGCCCTTCTAACCCAAGACGAATCTACTACAATTCATGGCCAGGGATCAACAAATCGTGAATTAGGTCGATTGCCGAATGGCTGGATAGTTTGGCCACCACATTCATTGTAAATTAAAGTTAGAATGTAACTAACTGAAAACATTGAATATTATTGCGTTGAATTGTATTGGATCTCCTTGTTGTGAGACTGCCTGACAGGATATAACTAAGGTCTTAGGTCACACGGTCATTTAGCTGCGCCAGCTAAATGGCACCCACGTCAATTAGCGGAGTGCGGAACCCTAGTTAGTCAAGCCCTCAATTTCCTTGACCCATTCGTTGACGATTTCGGGATGTTCCATTACCCACTTGTGGGCCACATCAACAGGATCTTGTTTTTCCATCACCATTTGTGTGATCCACTTGCCCACCATATCAGAAGAAAATGCTACCTGATTGAAAAACTGTGCGACCTTGGGTGAACGGGTGGTGAGGGATTTGGAATACGCAATAAAGACGTCAGCATCAGGCCATGCACAGGTAATGCGGCTCTTTTCGTACCAATCCAGGTCATCTTTCGGTTGGTACATCTTCCAGCAGCCATCGGGATTATAAAGCGGGTCGTCCTTCTTACTTTCCATGGCAAACCCGTCGAAAGGAGGCTCTTCAAGCATCACCAAATCGTATGTGGAGTGAACCCACTCGGGGGTCCAGGAGTAAAAGAGCATCGGTTTCTTTCTGGAATACGCCGTTTTCAGTTTGGCCTGGAACACAGCCATAGGCACCTCTATAGACTCAAAGAATTGGTCGTACCCATAGCTCCTGGCCTTCACTTTTTCCACATTAGTTGAGGCCCAGCCAGGGGCACCAGCCCAATACTCACCCTTGCCATTGCTGTCGCTGTCGAACAGCTTTGCAATCTCAGGGTTGGAGAGGTCGGTGATTGAATCCAACCCGTACTGATCCTGTACATACTGGGGGATAAACAGTCCTTGCATTCCATGATAGGGGTTCCGATTAACCAGGACAGTTTCCCTCGAACCCGGTGCAATGTATTGGTTCCATAGCCCGGCTTGGTTCGGCATCCAGAAGTCCGGGTGAACATCAATGCCACCATCCCCTTTATCCATTGCGCTGAGGATCACAGGTTGATCGGCCATAACAAGCTTCACCTCGATGCCCAATTTGGTTTCAATGACGGTTTTGAGAACATGCGCGATAGCGAGGCCCCCATCCCACGTCACTTCCCCAATGACGACTCTTTCACTTGAGGGAGTATCGGTGCATGTAATGGTGCTCACGGCCAAGAGGAGAATGAGTACGGAAGAGAGTGTCTTCAGAGCATTCTTCTTCAAAAGGCTGATCACCCTCTTTCTGAGCCTTTCTGCGATCCTTGCACAATTCGATCGAGGACCATGGCGAGGAGAGCGATGGCCACTCCGGCCAAAATACCGTTCCCGGTTTCCACATGCTGAAGCGCAAACAACACGTCGTACCCCAATCCGCCTGCCCCGATCAAGGCAGCCACCACGACCATGGACAGGCTCATCATGATGGACTGATTGATCCCTGTCATGATGGTGGGCAGGGCCAGGGGAATCTCAACCTTCCACAGGAGTTGGCGCGGGCTCGCGCCGAACGCCACCGCAGCTTCGCGAACCGAGTGAGGGACCTGCATGATTCCTAAAGCGGTCAATCGGATTAAGGGCGGCATCGCAAACACAATCGTTGCCAGAATTCCCGGCGGTTTCCCGATGGAAAAGAAGGCCACAGCCGGGATCAGATAGACGAAGCTGGGAATGGTTTGCATAATATCCAGAATGGGCCTGACCAAAGAATACAGGCGTCTGTTTTTGGCGCACCAAATTCCCAATGGTGCGCCTAGCATTAGGCAGAGGAAAACTGCGGCCCCAACCAAGGAAAAGGTGCTCATGGCTTTTTCCCAAAACCCGAACAGCCCGACATAGAGCAGAGCGACACCACTAAACATCGACACGGTTGGCCCGGCCATGCGCCAGGCCATGAGCATGATGAGCAGAAAGGTTACTGGCCATGGAGTGCCGACGAACAGGAGGTCCAGGAAATTTAGAACAGCACGAATTCCAAATGTAATCGTGTCAAAAAAGGTCTCCATGTGTATGACCATCCAGTCCACCACATTGTCCATTGCTTGGGCAGTATTGAGTTTGATGAAACGGGTGGTGGGGAACTTTGCGATAAACTCAACGACCTGTGGGGCGCTGAAACGGTAGACGGTCAGCGGATAGATTGCGATCACCAATCCCCACCCGGCGAGCCCGGCTTTCCAACTAGTGCCATTTGGAAGATCACGATGGCTTCTCCATCGCGTGAAGGCCCGTAAGTATGCTCCGTTGGCCACGAGGCCGGTCGCAAAACGAAAAGCGACCAGGAAGAGAAGGCCGAGGAAAAGAACCCCGTTACCCTGACTGGAAGACCAATACGCTTGGGAGATCATGATGAGCCCAATCACATCCCCTAAGGCGGCAAACCAAAACACCATCCAGAGGTTCCGAGTCGCGGCCCAGAGAGGGCCGCCGAGGGCCGCAGCCCAGTTGAGACGAATCCCGGCGAAACCCCGTTGTGATATTCGCTCAAACTGGGGCACGTAATAGTCGGTGTTTGGACCGACAAATGCCTCGAGCAGTTGAATGCTTTTGGGGTTCGAGTTGCTGATGTGAGTGGTCGCCCCATCCGTGCCTTCTGTCCGAATTTCACTCGCCATTATCTTTTCTCCCCTTGAATGCCGCAGAGCAGGTTATTCTTTGTTTGCACCCCAACCTGCGGAATTTCCCCAATTCTATGGCTCGCAGGAAGAAGTCGGAATGGGTCAAAAGAAATGGTCAACGTAAGAGGCGGTTGTTCGCTGTTAAGACTTTCAGACCACTTTCCCGGAAATCCCCATCATCCGTGCCCAAGGTCAAATTTCTGCTTTTGCAAAGATTGGCGAGGAGAAGGTCATTCAAATCTGATGCACCGCCTTCATATTGACCTAGCAAGACGTCAATATTCAGTGGCACAAAATGGCTCTCGATTTGCGTGCAAAAGACAAGAACTTTTCGGCATGCAGCGGCAATAGTCTTGGCCACGGGTCTGAACCGTGAGCTTCTCCGGAATGACTTGAAGTCGGCTGATTTTTGTTGAGGAGGAAGAATCTGAAACGCGAATCGGGCAAGCGCATTCACAAATTCCGAAAGGACGATGGCGTCAATAAAAATCCGGCTTTTTGCTTTTCCCATGTCCCTGAATGCAGAGGAGTAGGTTCGGACACGAACATCATCTGGCCTATACTGTGGACTATAAAGAAGGAGCCATACATTGGCATCCAAGAGGAGTTTGTCTGATTTCTTGAAATGATATTGGTCAATTCGGTAGATATGCCGCTCAGGCATTCGCGCCACCAATCATTGCTTTTTCGGCCTGTCTGAATCGCTCAGGATCTTTGAAATAGGCCTTAGCAGTTTCAACGACTCGTTTGAGTAATGCACGATCTTCCGGCTCCAGGTCCTGGACCTTAATCTTCGCTCGGATCTCATCTTCAGAGAACGTGCCATACAATTGCCCAATAGCGGCGTTCAGAAAAGCCGACGTAAGGCTGGTGACGTTCTGGAATGACACCGTGACGCGCATACCTTGACGCAAAGCGGCGGCAATACGATCGTGGACTTTTTGGCCGTCATCAGAAGCCACGCACAGGGGGTTCCCAACAATTTCAAATACGGAAAGAACAATCGCAGTGCTCATAAAGGAATCCCCTTTGTGTCTCATGTCGAACATTAAAAAATCTCTAAGTCCGTCAATTCAGAAGCAAGGACATATGATTGTGTATCGGAGGTATTGATTGCAACATTCACAACCGTTCCAGAAAAAGGGAAAGATAAGAGTACACTACTTGAATGTCCTTTCTCCAGCGACCAATATCCCGCATCTGAAACAATTTGGAGCCTCCCGCCGTTCAGATTGATGAATTCCGCTAACAACTTGAGGCCCAGGCCTCCGGGAATCGGGCCACGCTTGGTCGTATGATGTTCTTGAGTGGCCCATTCAATTGCCTTGTCTGCCGGTAAATCCAAACCGGCATGGTCCTTGACATTTTTTTGAATACCAATGCCCAGATCGGCCACAGAGAAATCAAGCCGACTTCGCTTGGGAAAGAATTGACCGCAACTAAAAATCCCTAACTGTGTTTGTGAATGAATGACCGCATTGCTGAAAATTTCAAAGACGCTCTCGCGAAACCGCTTCACTAATCCAGGGGACATCTGCGGCATCTCGGATCGTCGGACGAATCTCGACTCGACATAGCTCGCAAAGAAACGATCGTCCTTCACATCGAAGCGCTGATAGGGGATCGTGGTGCCATAAGTATCCGGTAGAAGCATGCGTCCGTAATGGCTGAGAAACCCGTTCTTGGACAAAATCTTCTCAATCCCTGGCCGGACCATTCGTCAGGTGAACCTGATTCCCAAGCTGCCCAATGCGATAGAGAATAGCGCCAAAAGGGGCGCACATGTCTGCGTCAAACCAGTCCGCCGAGGTCATATTGATCTCGATAGTCACAAAGCGACAATTTTCCAATTCCCTATGGAGATGGACGAGTTCTTCAAACCCGGCAAGATTATGGCGTATATCAGGTAGTGAGAATTTCACGTCCACCCCCTTTCGCCACATCACGGTAGGCATCCAAGATGGAGATGGGGTCAGTATCACGCATCTTCAACTCCTTCAAAACTAACTCATACAAAATCACGATGTAAACGGAAGCATCAAGACTCTTCAGAGAGAAGTTCATGAGAGGAAAGATCAAGCACAACTGAACAAAACTCCACATCAAACCACGCCTTGAAGGTTTTGAAATCCCGTCGGGCAGGCCACAGGGATTCGTCTGTCATCCACTGCGACAATTCCTCTTCAAAAATTTCTCGATAATGTTTGGCAAGAAATTTCGCTTCATCCCCCACTTGCTCAACAACAGGCAAAAGGTAGGCCGTGCAATCCTTTCGTTCCTCTTCGAGAGAGTATTTCGGTTCCTCTTCGTCAACCGACCAAGCCCATTTGGCAAAGGGTTCCTTGGGTCTGATGATGACGAGGGAACGGGTAAGGGTGTTCATCCATTAAATCTCTGAAGGGGAAGTCACTACGGCAAAATCAACACCTAGTTCTTCAAAATGTCTTCGCCCACATCGGACTTTTTCAGCTTCGCTGTTGCGGAGTTTTTCGAAGTCTTTCGTGTGTTTGGTCTCGCGCACGAGATATAGCACCGTATCATCGTGTTTGAGAATGGCCCAATCAGGGTTGTATGTCCCAATGGGGGTATCGATGGTAAACCACCTGGGAAGCTTGACGAATAACTTGATGTCCTCCCGCTTATCGAGCTTCTCCGCGAACTCGCGCTCAACTTCACTGTCGTACACCACCGCATCGTACACGCTTTTGCTCACTTCCAAACGGCTGTTGAGGTAACTCACGATCTCCTCTTCCTCAAAAAGCCGCATGCTGTATTCCTGGCCCGAGAGCTTTTCATACTTGATCCCGTCAATCATGAGACGATGCAGTTCCCGCTTCAGAATCGCCGACACCGTATCCATGAAATGTTGTGGATTGACAAGAAAATCCCCAAGCCGCCCGGATTCTTTCAGGATTCGCACAATCGTTGCTCGCGTCAACTCGGTTTCATGTTGAAGGTAGGCGACAATATCTGGAATCGCACCCTGAAAACGAATGGCCTCCGTACCCGCCCCAAGCTGCGTGGTTGTTACGCCTTTTTTCTCGACTTCCAAAAGCGCTTCCGCATACGCGACCTTGAGGGGTTCGATTTTCTCCATAGAGCGAATAGCCTTGACGGCATTGCGCACCAAGTCTTCCGTCTCGTAGTAGACCGAATAGGTTGTTTTGGTTTTGATGGCATTCCACAACTTTTCAAACTCCGGGTCCAAGTACACACGTTTATTGATCCTGAGGGAACGCCCGTCCTCATCCTTTTTGATGTGCTTGTCCAGTTGATACGAGTTCAATACCTCAACAATGTCCGCGTGGAGCCCGGCATGTTCCGGCGGAAGGTGCAGGTTGAAACCAGGCTCTTTCGGATAGAATTTTGGTAAAATCTTTCCTTCACTGTTGATAAACCCATTGCCAATCAGGTTCGCAAAAATTTCCTCAGAGACTTGCCGTCCAAGGGGCTTTTCTATGTCACCTTCCAATGTGACTAACTTGGAGAAGGCCAGCTTTGGCACTTTGCCAAAGGTAACGCCGCAATCCTCCTCGTATTCTGTTTGGAGCGTGCGAGCAAATTCCTCGTAACTCTCATTGGCCACGATCATGAGTTTATTGATGGTGTCATCGAATACCCGTATGCCATCCTGGTTGACAGGCAATCGCATTCCCCGCCCGATTTCCTGCCGTTTCCGCAGAACAGATCTGGACTCATTGAGGGTGCAAATTTGGAAGACATTCGGATTGTCCCAGCCTTCTCGAAGCGCTGAATGGCTAAAGATAAATCGTAGGGGTTCGTCCAAAGACAGCAACCGTTCCTTTTCCTTCATAATCAGATTGTAGACGCGTTCATCAGCCTCAGTCGCCCGCCCCTCTCTGGACTCCTTCAGAATCCCTTTCTTATCCTGAGCAAAGTACCCATCGTGGAGCTTTTCCAGGGGAAAGGGCAGTAACCCTTTGTACCGCTCTTGAGTCATCAGCTCTTGAAAGACTTCTTCAAAGGCCAGTGCAAACTTCCCTCTCACCGCCTTTCCACTGTCATCATACGATCGGTAATTCGCCACCTTATCGATAAAAAACAGGCTCAGCACTTTGAGCCCTTTTGCTCGGACTTGTAGTTCTTTGTCGAGATGCTTTTTAACCGTCTTCTGTATTTGCACCCGCCAAAGATCATCCCGGATGCCTCCCAGCTCTTGCCCAAGAGAAAGCATCTTGCCGCTGTTAAATTGAAGATATTCATTGCCGGGTTCGGCGTTGATTTCCGTGAGAAGATATCCATCACGATACGTAGCCCGTTCATTGGACAGCACGAACAGGTCTTCTTGGCCTTTCACCCTGAACTCTTTTTCTTTTACTCCCGTTGGGCCATTCACATGAATGACGATTTTGGCGGTGGGCTGTTTACCTTTGCCGTAGTCCACCGATTTCAACTTGACATAGGCCTCATTGAACGCATTCGCGCCGGTGACGCTGGCCACGACGATCTGTTTCACTAGCCGCAAATCGTAGGCCCGAATAGGGTCGAGCTTGCAAATCAGGTTGTAGGGATTCCGATGGGTAGCGGAGTAGCGAAGGGTACAGAGAGGGTCCAATGCACGGATGGCCTCTTGCGCCTTCTCGGTGTTATCCACGCTCTGGGGTTCATCAATAATCACAAAGGGGCGAGTCGCCCGGACAAACTCGATCGGCTGACGTCCAGAGAGCTTGTCGTTCTCTTTGTAAATCACATTGCTCTTTTTCTCTTCTTCCGTGCCGGCGAAATTTTTCCGAAAGGCGTCGATGTTGATGACCAGAATTTGAATGTGGTTGCTGACGGCAAATGACCGCAGGCGATTGACCTTTTTGGCGTCATAGACAAAATACTCAAACTCGATGTTGTTAAAGAGTGCCCGGAAATGTTCTGAGGTAATTTCAAGATTTTTCAGCGTTCCCTCGCGAATGGCTACACTCGGTACCACTATGATGAATTTCTTGAACCCATACTTCCGGCTAAGTTCAAAAATCGTCCGCAGGTAGACATAGGTTTTGCCTGTTCCAGTTTCCATTTCCACGGAAAAGTTCAACCGAACGTCCGGAGACGCATCATCAACAACCGGCAACAGCCGATCACTCACATCCAGGTCGTGTCGCTCCTGAATCTTCTGGACATTTTCCAGGAGAGTCGCCTGCTCAAGCACGAGGTGATTGCCCATACCCAATTCGGTTTGCACCTGTCCGCCAAACATGCCTGGTCCATACGACTCAAAGGCAATCTCGAAATCCCCCTTATTGAGTGGTTGCCCGTCAAACAGATCAACCACGGCATTCACCGCGTCGATTTGATACTGCTGCCTGGCATCGAATTGAATCTTCATCGTCGTTCGTTATGCCTGATTGCTACCTGTCTGCATCACCACTTTGATGAGGGAGGCTCATGAACCATGAAAATGGCTAGGTCGACTGTATCCCTCTTGTAGCTGCTCCATCTCATGGCGCCTCTTCCGTGCGTGGGAGGCAGCATGAGATGCTGCGGCTACAAGAAGATGGCGATTCCCTAAGCCGTATCTTACAGCCCGGCCGTCTGCTTAGAAGCGTCCGGTGAAGATTCCACAAGGTAATCAAGGATCTCTCCCTGCATACGTTCGATCTCCAACCGATAGCCTGAACTCAAAAACGGCCATTCTTCCGTCCTGGCGGTCTTGCGTAAGCCCTCCAAAAGCCGCTCAAGTTTCGCAACGCGGTCTCGCGTAACCGTCAACTCGGCATCATTATTGATCATGGGTCACCTCCAATAAGCCTCGTTTATTGCCATCTCGCTTGGTTTGCCAGGTATCAAAAAATTCTGTCATCATTTCTTCCGGTAGCATCCCTTCTCGTAGCCAAAACGCGCTGGCCCCAAATCGTGCATCGGCATCAGCATGGTTAAATAATGTTCTCGACTCTCTGGGACATTCCTCAACCTTAAAGTCGGCATTCATCACGAGGATGATATCAAGGTCTCGGGGAGCAACCTCATCAGAAACGAAACTCCCAAAAACTAAAAACCGTTGTAATTTTCCTGTTAGGGCCGCAAGATTGTGTAACAGTTGGAGCTTGTGGAATGCACGAATCCGAACAGGCCTCCCTGAACCAAACCGTGCCTCAATCTCAGCCCAACCGGCAGGGTAAATACCCACCGGCAAATCCCCATGTTCATTGAAAGGCGGAATCATCGTGGTCATACGGTTTTGAAACTCGTCACGCCTTTGGCTTTCATGGTTTGCACGGCGTTGGTCTTGAGCTGGTCGTTTCCGGCGAAGCCTTCGTCAAGACACACCACCCGCTCCGGCTTGCGATTGGCCATGTCCTTGATCACGTTTTCCGTGAGTTCCTTTTTCAAACAAATCAACATGGCCCCGTCCGCAATGGAGAAGACCGTTTTTCCGGCAAGCGTCAATGTCTCGATGTTGGTGGAAAGCGGAAACCCGGATTTGAGCAGAAGTTCGTACAGAAGATCTTCTTGCGCACGGCCGGGGACAATGTGGTCGATGTGTAATTCCAGTTGTTGCGTCAGAGCTTCCGGTTCTTTCGGAACGTCGGCAGTCCATGTCTTGAAGTTGGAACTTTGAGGTTTGAAGACTTTAAAGCCTAGATCATTCTTGCTGTTCTCACTCATGGGAAGTTGACCGTCTTTAGCGTCTTCTAGTTTCTTGATGACACGGCGGACTCGCTCTTTGGTGATGTCGGCGATATTTTTGTAACCTGCTTTCCAAGCAGGGGTTTCAATATAGGTCCCATCTTCTTTTTGTGTTCTGGTTGGCTCCGGCAGTTGAACCAAGATAAACTTTCGATTACCAAAATCCTGTTGGTTAAGTTTGATGATAGCGTCAGCAGTCGCTCCAGAACCTGCAAAAAAGTCCATAACCAAATCTCCCGGCTTTATGACAAAATCAAATAACTCTCGTAGCAATGTCGAGGGCTTTGGATTTGGAAATAATTTCTGAATCTTAAATAACAAATTTATTTCATTAGAACCGGTTCGGCTATCAAGGAAAATTACACTGGATAGCTTGCCTG
>CAYMQW010000046.1:4859-10038 GCA_964392595.1 uncultured Nitrospiraceae bacterium | reverse complement strand
TCGTGCGGGGACGAAACCCCGCAAAATAATTTGCTTCCAGCCTCCCTTTCAGGTATGGGTTCCCCTTGAATGTTCCTGGGCCTGATATTTTCCCCTACGGGTTGAGTCATGAACAGCCGATAAGTAAAACAAGAATCTGGGAACTCCCTGCAAACGACACCACGAGGAAAGATCACCATGTCCTATCAGCCCATTGAAAACTACGCACTCATCGGAAATATGCGCACCAGCGCCTTAGTGGGCATGAATGGGTCCATCGATTGGTTTTGCTTTCCGCATTTCGATTCCCCCAGCATTTTTGCCGCTCTCCTCGATGAGAAGAAAGGTGGTCGGTTCAAGATTTCCCCCAATGGTGGTGGCACGACCCAAAAGCAATACTACTGGCCGGACACCAATGTCTTGGTCACTCGATTTCTTTCTGACCAGGGTGTGGGACGGGTGATCGACTTTATGCCCGTCGGGGTTAAGGATACCGACGTGGGGTATCATGGTTTGATTCGTCGGGTGCAAGCCATTCGTGGAACCGTCACCTTCCGCCTTGAATGTTACCCGGCCTTCAACTATGCCCGAGATGGACATAAGACCACGATCACGTCCGATGGCGTGTGTTTTGACGCCAAAGGATTGAGCCTTCGCCTGGGATCGACTATTCCTTTACAACAAGAAGGCGATGGAGTCTTTGTGGAGTTTGAGCTTCACGAAGGGCATGAGTTGAGTTTTTCCCTTCAAGAAGTGGAACGGGACAACGATTGTTGCGTGGCCATCTCTCAAGATCATGCCGATGACCTCTTCCGCCAAACCGTTGAGTACTGGCGGCGGTGGTTAAGTAAGTGCACCTATCGTGGCCGTTGGCGAGAAATGGTACAACGCTCGGCGCTCACACTCAAACTTCTCACGTTTGAACCTACTGGGGCTATTGTCGCAGCGCCCACCTGTAGTTTGCCTGAAGACATTGGTGGCGAACGCAATTGGGATTATCGCTATACCTGGATTCGAGATGCCGCCTTTACCCTTTATGGCCTCCTGCGCATTGGCTTCACGGACGAAGCCGAAAAGTTCATGCACTGGCTGGAAGCACGCTGTCATGAACTCAAGCCAGATGGATCCTTGCAAATCATGTATGGCATTGACGGACGGCATGAATTAACGGAAGAAACCTTGGATCATCTTGAGGGCTACAAACAGTCAAAGCCTGTTCGGGTGGGAAATGGCGCGTACGACCAACTGCAGCTCGACATCTACGGGGAATTAATGGATTCGGTCTACCTCTATAACAAATACGGCACCCCGATCTCCTATGACCTCTGGAAACACCTCCGACGATTAATCAACTGGGTATGTGACAATTGGCAGCGACCGGACGAGGGCGTCTGGGAAGTCCGTGGTGGCCAGCAACATTTCTTGTATTCCAAACTGATGTGTTGGGTGGCGATAGATCGAGGATTGCGGTTAGCCGATAAGCGATCGTTTCCCGCCGATCGGAAACGGTGGCTGAAAATTCGTGACAAGATTTACGAAGAAATCATGGAAAAAGGATGGAGTGAGAGCCGACAAGCCTTTGTACAACGCTACGGCAGTGAAACGCTTGATGCCGCCAATCTTATGATGCCCCTGGTCTTTTTCGTGTCCCCGACCGATCCACGAATGTTGAGCACGTTGGATGCCATCAACCAATCCCCGGAGCGAGGCGGACTCGTGGCCAATGGACTCGTGTATCGGTATAACGTGGCTGAGACAGAAGACGGTTTTGACGGCGAAGAAGGCACATTTAATATTTGTACCTTCTGGTTAGTCGAAGCCCTCACACGCGCAGGCCGGGTGGATCGGGCACGCCTGGATGAAGCACGGCTCATGTTTGAACAAATGATCGGATATGCCAACCACGTCGGCCTGTATGCCGAAGAAACTGGCCACCACGGCGAAGCCCTCGGCAACTTCCCCCAAGCCTTCACCCACCTCGCCTTAATCAGCGCCGCGTTTAATCTCGACCGCGCCCTCGGATCAAGCGGGTAGCCGTCCATCCAGCAACTGAAAGCTCATCCCCTATTCTATTCCCATACCCCTTGAATTCAAGGAGTAAGTGCAATTCTTTCTCAAATAAGAGGGACGAAAAGATTGTTGGAAAGTTCGCTGTCGCCTCCAGGGCGCGGGCTATCCGTTCATGCGTCACACACTCGGAGCCATTATCAAACATCAGAGTCTTCACGCGCTCTTTGAAGGGGAACAGGAGGCGGATGATCGCCTGACTGACCACGTCGGCTAACCGAGTCAAGACTCGCGAGCAAACTGTATACAAGGAAGCGCGATCCACCACGGTCACCAGCACGCTTTTGCGGTCGTTCCCAATCACCGTATCACACTCCCAATCCCCGAGGCGTTCTTTCTTTGCCACTTCGTGGGGACACTCTGTTATTGAGATGCGATGGGGAATACAGGAGGCACGGGCTCACGAGCCATAGCGCTTGCGGCGCTGGCAACCTCCTTGACGCAGAAACGATTTTAATTCGGCTTTGCGGGTGCTATCACTATAGATAAACCGATAAATCGTTTCATGGCTGAGGCTCAGAGTATTGTGGTATTAGTGTTTCATGCGTGCAGTTCTTCCAGTGACCTGAATTATTTCGGCCCAGCATCGTACTCCATCGGAGTACCCTGAGGAATTGCACTTATTATATGAATCCGCGTGGTCAAAGAATGGGGGAAAGAAGGGATCAAGCTTATTTCATAATTCCTAAATCTTTCCTCACCTTATTAAACTCGGATTGAAGGTCTCCTGCCTCCAATCGGGATTTCATGGCCTGTACTGACGGTGAGACACTGCCTTCATGGGTTAGCCCAAACACGCGAGCAATTTCTTTTAATGGCACATCCCCCAATTGCTGACAGCAATACATCGCAAACTTTCTCGGAAAATTGGATGACGGTCGCCCCAATTGTCGTCTTGTTAAGGAGGCCACTGTCACATGTAATCGGTTCGACACGGCCTGGAGGATTTCCCTGACGACAGGACGATTCGACAACGCTTTTATAAGGTCACCGGATACGTGAAGTTTTGCCTGCTTCTTCGCCAGGGTTGTTTTAAACACTTGATCACCTAGTACACTGGGAAGGTACTCTTTTCCATACAGAGCCTTTAGCTCGTCATCAATCCCTTGCTCAACATATGCTTTGTAGGCCGTGTATTGATGTCGATGGCCTAGCATCTGATAAATGGTGTCACGTTCTAACCAACGTTCAGCTTTGACGCAATTAATGTAGGCCTGATAACTGGACCACCGGTAATTCTCCAATATCTTGCTTGACGCCCCTTTCACCTCAACAGGGTTGCGATGAATATATCGACTGACTTGCAACAGGTACGCCTCGTCATGAACGACAATCGCTTGATACCGGCCACGGAACAGGGGCCCGTCAGTTCTTGAGCCGATTGTACCGCTGGGTGTAGACCCCATTCACGTGCCGCATGATCCGTTCAAGATTCGCTCGCGGGGTTTCAATCAGCAGATGGTAATGGTTGGACAGTAAACAATAGGCATGGATCACCGCATCGAATCGACGGTGAGACTCTTCGAGGGTCTTCAGAAAGGCCTGATAATAGGCCGCCCCATAAAAGATATTTTGACGCCCCCTCCCACGGTTCATCACATGATAAACGGCATGGGCGTACTGAATGCGGGTCGGCCTCGGCATGGAGAGAGTACAGCGTAAAGCAATTAATTAATAAAAATAAATAGGTTTGACCCCATTTTTTTACCATTTTTTCCTCCAGAACCGCTGATTGGCATAATTGACACCCCGTGGCCCCTTTGCTATTTTTTTACTTGGCCAAAATGGCGTGTATATTTCCTATTCCCGAGGGTGCGATATCAACGACAGTGGTTGCCTTGGAGGATCCTTCAAAGCCCCGACATATGCGGACATGGGCTCGGGCACAACCGGCTATGTGGAAGTCGAAAATGATCCGTCCAAGGTTTCGCTGAACGTTTTTTGGAAAATCCGCAACCCAACGACGCTGAACCGACAGGGCCCAGACATCGGCACCGAGTACCTATCGGCAATATTTTTTTACACACCAGAACAAAAGTCCGCCGCACGCGCCTCAAATGGAGAGGCTGGAGCGCTCTGGCATGTATAAGAATCCTATTGGAACAGCGATCATTCCTGCCGCCCAATTCTACAATGCGGAAGAGTATCATCAGCAATATTTGGAAAAGCGTGGACTCAGTCACTACGCGTATAGAGTGAACATATAGCAAGAGGCAAACAGTTCTGGCTTCTGAGTTTAGTGCTCACTCTGGCCTCTCTCATTAAGGAAGATATGGATATCAATGAGGTTCTAAAAACACTGTCGGGCTATGTGGGGAAAGACCCCTGGATTATGCATGTCTTTGTGGTGGTCTTTTTGACCCTTCTGGTCAACTACTTGCTAAAACGCATGCTGAACAAGCTCCACGTAAAGATCGAGAAGACCGCGACCTTGTGGGATGATGCAGTCTTCAATGCCCTCAAAAAGCCGCTGAACATGCTGATCTGGATTATCGGCATCGCCTTCGCCATCAATATCATCCGCCAGGAGGCCGGAGCAGCGATCTTTGACGCCATAGATCCCGTCCGGGATTCGGGCATCATTGCTACCCTGGCTTGGTTTCTGGCCGGCCTCATCACCCAGGCCAAAACGAATATTATTGCTCAGCGAGAGGCGAGCGATGAGCCCTACGACCGCACCACCATGGATGCCATTGCCAAGTTGCTGCGAGTGTCCGTCATGATTACCGCGACGCTTGTGGTCTTACAGACACTCGGATTCAGTGTGTCTGGCGTCTTAGCTTTTGGTGGGATTGGGGGCATTGCCATCGGCTTCGCGGCCAAGGACCTGTTGGCCAACTTTTTCGGTGGCTTGATGATCTACCTCGACCGCCCCTTTGCGGTCGGCGACTGGATCCGGTCTCCGGATCGAGATATCGAAGGTACAGTAGAGCATATCGGCTGGCGTCTGACCCGAATCCGCACTTTCCAGCTACGCCCCTTATTTATTCCCAATTCCACCTTTGCCACCATTGCTCTAGAAAACCCATCGAGGATGCCCAACCGCCGGATCTACGAGACTATCGGCATACGCTACGATGACGCGAGTAAGATGACTGAGATCGTGCGAGATGTGGAAAAGATGCTGCGCGAA